>JAKFYL010000390.1 GCA_021730845.1 Planctomycetota bacterium
GGGCTCACGAAGAGGCGCTGTCGCGGGACGGGAGTATTCGAGCCGGGTGGGCCGCGATGCGGTTCCATGCACCAGGATAGCGTCCACTTCTCGAGCGCGCCCGATCCGCACATGGCCGGCGGCTGCGGGGCGCGCGCAAGGGTTGTCAGTCCCCCTGCGCGGGCCCGCGGGCCTGATGTTGCTCGATCCGGCCTGGAAATCACGTTGCTGCGGCGCGCACGCGCTGGACTCGGGACGCGCGACTGGCATCCGAGTATGCCTGCGGCTATGTTCATGCTCTCCATGCAGCGCACCCGGACCCTTGTGGCGGCGACCTTGATCTTGGTGTGCGTCAGTTGCGCAAGCTTGGAATTCACGCGTGAGACGCAAACCTCGGGACGCTTCAAGTCCACGGGCTGGGCGTTCACCTTGTTCTCGGTCGATTTTCCCAAGCAGGCGCTGGACATCGCGCGCGAAAATGCTTCTGACGCACGCCTGACCAATTTGCGCGTGGAATCAGCCAAAGTGTCTCCGGACTTGGGCTGGGCCGATTGGTTGCTGGACGTGATCGGTGTGCGCCGGGCGCGCATCACGGGAACCTGGGGCTTCTCGGGCCAAACGCGCTGAATCTTGCCAGCGCTTGGAGCACGTCCAAAAAACTCTCCCTGGCTGCGGCGCGGCTTTAGGCCGTGCAGCGGCTGCGTAGAGCCTCCTCCGAGCATTGCTTGCCGAATACGCGTCGTCGGCTCGCCTTGCGCTGCGCGGCCTAAGGCGGCCTCGGGCCGACGGGAGAGTTTTTGGGACGTGCCCTTACTGCTCGCGGCGCAGCAGCACCCAGCCGACTTCGGTCGGAATCGGCCCGATCAGCGAGCCCTTGGGCTCTACGAAAACGCGCCCCAAGAAGGCCGGCAGCGACTCCGTGTGGCGCCGGATCCAGCCCAGGTCTCCGGCGCGGTCGCGGCCGCCACGGTCGTCGTCGAATTCTCGCGCGAGCTGAGCCATGTCCTCGCCCTTCTTGATCCGCTCGGCTAGATCCTTGGCCAGTCGCTCCGCCTCGGAGTGTGTGCGCGAGACGACGTAGCTAGTGCGCGCGGCTCCCTGGAAGGAGATCAAGATGCAACGCACGCGCGCGGCCACATCGTCCGCCAAGGCCGGATCGATTTGCTCGACGGGCACGCGCTTGATCAGGTGCCAACCCAGTGGCGATTCGATGGGTCCGGCGATTTCGCCTAACTGCAGGCGAAAACACGCCGCGCGCAGGACCGCGTCTTTGGAACTGCGCTGAAAGATCCCCCACTGGCCGCCGCGCGCGGCGCTGCTCTTCTCGGTGGAGTGCTGCCTGGCCAATTCCGAAAAATCGGCCCCCGCTTGCAAGCGCGCCAATAGGTCTTGCGCTTGCTGGAATGCGTCGAGACCTTCGAGTTGGATCTGCAAGCAGCCCGCGTCACGCTCGATACGCTGAACGATTTGGAAGCCTCTGCCTGATTCGAATACCGGGCTCACCTCCCCCACCTGCGCTTGGAACAAGTAGGCGTCCACCTCGGGACTCAAGAATCCCGGGAAAAAGGTGCCTAGTACACCGCCGACGCCGGCAGATCGATCGCTGGAATAGCTGCGCGCCAGAGCTTCGAAGTCCGCGCCCGCGACCAACTGCTGCTGGAGTTCTCGGGCTTGAGCGCGCGCTTCCTCGCGCGTGCGCGTTTCGGCAGCCGAAACCCCGCGCACTTCCTTGTGCACGATCAGGATGCCGCGCAAGGCACGGCTGTCGGGAATTTGGTCCGAGATCTGCAAGGGGGAGAGCAGCAAGGACCCCTGGAGCAAGAGCAGTGCGCTGAACATGGTGGACCAGTGTAGGACATGGCTGCGCCGGTCAAAGTCGCCGCGCCTGTTCCGCAGCCGCAGGCAGGGCTTATTCCAGCACGGCCTTCAGTTCGACCAGGCCCAGACCGCCCAAAGTGACTTGTTTGGGCTTGGACTTGGCCGAGCCACGCTGTGCCTCCAGGCGGTATTCCCCGGGAGAGAAGCGGCCCAAGTCCAGATTGCCTTGGATGTCGGTCAATCCTTGGCCCTGGACCCAGCTCGAGAAAAACGCTCCGGGATCGGTCGCCAAGGCGGAGTCCAAGCCATCGACGGCCACCAGGCGCGCGCTCGCCCCCACCATGGCCGCGCCGGTCACGTCGACGACGCGTACACGCACGTTGACCCCCTCGACTAGCACCAGCTCCAAGGGCTTGGCCTGGGGATTCTCGACTTTCACGTCCTTGAGTGTGACGCTGGCGTGCAGGTCGTGCGAAGCTCGCACATCGACGGCTCCTTGAGTCAATCCCCGCAGCACGAAGGCCCCCTTGGCGTCGGTGGTCGCGACCGCAACGTCTCGCAGCGTTCCTCCCTTGGGAAGGGCTGAAACTTCGGCGTCCGCGATGGGCTGCTTGCTGGGATCGAGCACCACGCCTGTGAGCTCCAATCCGGGTTCCAGTGCGATCACGACGTCACGCAAGATCTCATTGTGTCCGAGCTTCACGGCGGTTGGCTGAGCAGGACTGTACACCGTTGCGCTCGACCCGGAGTTGCCTTCCAGCCGGGCGCTCAGCAGCCACTCGCCGGCTTGCAAACCGTCCAATGCGAATTCTCCGACCGCGTTGGTGAACGTAGTGTGAGCGCTCGTTTCTTGGCGGAACATCTGCCCCAGAAATCCCGAGCTCTTGGGCGCAACCGCTGGTGCCAGAGTCACGCGCACTCGGCCCAGGGGCGTCTTGGTGGCGCTATCCACCACTCGCCCACTGATGACTCCGCTGGGAAGCTCCAGATCGAAACGGTACTCGGGCGCGTCGGGAACTTCGACTTCCAAGCGCACGGAATCGCCACTGCGACCACTCCCCATAGGCCGGACATGAAATTGGTAGCTGCCGGCTTGCAGCCCCTTGAACTCGTAACTGCCGTCGCCGCGAATCGCAGCCATTTTGAAATCGACGCCCAGCATGTTGTCGCTCTCAAAACTCATAGCCATCACGTTGCCCCGCGTGGCGGCCTGCCCAGGCATGATCACTTGTCCGAAGACGCGCGTTGCGCCCAGGGACGTATCCACCAAGTCGAACTCGACCGTTTCGCCCTTGGGAATGCTGACCATGTCGAAACTCATCGAGCCCAGCAAGCTCATCGGGCTCAAGCCCTCGTCGCCCCGCGTGAGCATGACAAAGTAGCTCCCGCTGGCCATGTTGCGAATGGAGTAGCGACCCGCTTCGTTCGTAGAACCCTGGTACAAGGCGCCGGTCGACTCATCCGATTCGAAATTGCCCGGGGCCATGCACAACACCGCGACGCCCTCCACGGGACGATCAAAGCGATCGGTCACTACACCCGTGAGTCCTGCGCCCTCTGCCATCTGGATTTCTATCCACGCGGGCTCGCCCTTGGACGCGACATCTACGCTCTTGATTACCGTCGCCCAATCGCGATGGAAAGCCTGCACCCGCACGTTTCCGGGCGCGAGCCCCTGGAATTCGAAGCTGCCGTCGGCGGCGGACAAACGACCGCTATCGCCGAAAAATCCCAGCCCTGCGGCGTACTCGGAGAAAGCCGCGGGCATGTCCATGCGCTCGCGGCGCGCGCGCGCCGGCTGAGCCCGCGGACCAGACGTTGATTCCGCGCTGGAAACGGGGCGAGGTACGTCCTCGGCATCCGATTCCGCGTTGACCAGCGCCCCCGCCACCGGACGTCCTTCGGGATCGAGCACTTTGCCGGACAGTCGACCGCCGCGCGACAATTCCACAATCACTCCGCGCGTAGTTTCGCCCGGCTTGACTTCGATGTCACTTACTTGCGTCGCGGCATAACCAGGCGCGCTGACTTCGATTCTCACGGAACCGGTGCGCACGGGGTCCAGACGGAACCGACCATCGCCCGCTTCGAAGACGCGCCCCCCCGAGAAGGGATTCATGCCCGAGATTTGCCCTGCTTCCGAGTCGATCAGGCCGAAGCTCGACACGCTGAACGTGCGCACGGGCTCTTGGCGCTCGGCATCCATCACGATGCCTTCGAGAGCACCCCCACGCTTCATGACCACGACGTATTCCTTGTCGGGAACGGCGGGATCATAGCGCTCGGTGGTCCTGGGCCAGCCGAGCTTGGTGAAGGTGACGCGCACGTTGTTTTTCTGGAAGGGGCCAGCCCAAAAGCGGCCTTCCACATCCGTGAGCGGAAACTCGAATTTTTCGATGGCCTGGGTCAAGAGCGGCGAAGCGCTGAACTGGAGATCGAATTCCGTCATGTCGACCAAGTTCCAGCGCACTTGGACGCCCGGAATCGGATGGCCTTGTTCGTCCACTACCTTGCCGAGCATGACCGCGCCGCTGGTGAGCTCGAAGTCCTGCGCACGCTGCTGCGCCGCCTCGGCAACGAAGGTGGACGGGCCGCGGGCAGGCATGTGTTTGGGAGCCCAGGCGACGACATCGACCTCACCGGGCGGGCAGTGGGACAAGCGGTACGCACCGTCGGGGCCGGTCGCGGCATAGGTGCTTTCCAGCACGTGATCGACAAAGACCAGATCGATCAAACCACGGGGCACGGCCGCCACATGCGCCCCCGCCAACGGCGCCAGCGCGCCCTGTGCATCCTTGGCCACGATGCGACCTTCGACGACGCCACCCTGGCGCAGCAGGAGTTCGACGCGCGTTTCTTCTCC
The DNA here is from genome assembly GCA_021730845.1 of Planctomycetota bacterium. GTDB lineage: Bacteria > Planctomycetota > UBA1135 > UBA1135 > JAKFYL01. Next base: position 4,661 of record JAKFYL010000390.1, read on the forward strand.
TGCGCGCACGGCGACTTGGTCTTGGTGCCCAAGGCACCAGCCGTGAGCCACGGCGGTCAACAGATAGTTCGCAGCTGGCGGCGCGCCGAGAAACGCGAATTCCCCGCGACCATCGGTCATGGTTTCCAAATACACGAGCTCGCCGCGGCGCGCGGATTCCAGCAGACGTTCGATGCCCACCATGAGCACGACTTTGGCTCCCGCCAGCGGTTCTCCGGCGGGGGTCTTCACGACTCCCAAGACTCGTCCGCCCGCACGCATGAAGACCTCGACGGGTCCGCCTTCCCCCGAGGCCAGCACTTGCACGCTCTGGACTTGTTCGAGCACGTGCAGCGACGCCTGGGCCTGGATGAAGTAGGTCCCCGAGCGCACGCCCTCGAAGGCGAAACTGCCATCCGCCGCGCTCATGGATTTCGCCACCGGGTCGAACTGAATGTCAAACGCAGGCCCGAGCTTGGCCAAGCGAGAAACTCGCCGCATCAAGTCCGGGCTACCTGGCGGCGCGGGTAGGAGCGCAACTTGCGCTCCGCCGACGCCCTGGCCCGTGGCGCGATCGAGCAATGTGCCGCGCACTTTGCCTGGACCGGCCAAACGCACGCTTTCGATCGAGCCGAGTGTCGCGCGCGCCGCAGCCTGTGGTTCCTGGCCGGTGCGCGAGGTTGTTTCCAGCGGCGCGTTCGGTGCCTCTGGCGCAGGCTGCGCGGCAGCGGCAGGGTTGCTCACTTGGGCTGCTTGGCCCACCGTCTGCTGTCCCTGCGGCTCGCGCAAGAGCAAGAAATAGGCCGCCAATCCCAATGCCAAGACGCCGGCTGTTACAACCAAGATCAGCGCGTTCGCGCGTCCACGGTTCGATCCAGGGATGTTCATTGCGGATCCAATCTAGCGCCCCCTCGGCCGGACACACGAAATTCTAGTGCAAACTGCGTGCGCGCACGCCGTGCAGCTCACCGCAATTGCCCTTGCGCCCGCAAGTCCGCGACGGTGCGAGCGAGCACCGACTCGAATTTCTCCGGCTGCCAGCCCAGTTCGGTGCGCGCCTTGGCGCTATCCATGGCCCAGCGCGCGCCCAGCATGCGCAGCGCCTGGGGCGCGGCCAACTCCAAGGGCCAAACGAGGTCCACCAAACCAGATCCGACTGCAATCGAAGACCACAACCACTTGGGGGCAGTCCAGCGCGGCCCACGCACGTTCAAGATGCGCGCCGCCATTTGGAACAATTCGAGCGACTCCAAACACGATTCCGTCAGCAGGTAGCGCTGGCCGCGCCTACCGTGCTGCAAAGCCAGCCAGCAGCCCTTGGCCACGTCTTCGACACCGACCACGGACAAGGCTCCCGGCGGCGCAAAGGGGCCTAGCTTGCCCTGGGACAATTTGCGCAAGAACTTGAGCGTGTTCGGGCCGCGCGCGTCCGGGCCGAAAATAGCGCCCGGGTTCGTGACCACGACGTCCAGCCTATCCGCGGCGGACAGCACCAGTTCCTCCGCGGCCCGCTTCGTGCGCATGTAGTCCGAACACAGACCGGCTTCGGCATACGGCGCGCGCTCATCGAGACGCGCTAGCCCAGGCGCCGCGCCTACGGCGACGACCGAACTGATGTGCAGCAACCGCTCCACTGCGGTAGCTCGGCACGCTTGGAGCACATGCCGCGTGCCTTCCACGTTCACGGCCCATTGCAGCTGTCTGTCGCGCGTCTTGTAGCTGATCACTGCCGCGGCGTGCACCACCAGCAGTCCGGACCGCCGACCGCCGGCCGATGCGGCTGCGCGCTGCACTGCCTGCGCAACACTCGCAGCATCGACCACGTCGCCGTGATGCACCCTCACGGGCAGTCCATTTAGACGCGACAAGTCGGAGCTCTTGCGCGCCAGCACGTGTACGTCGACGCCCTCCTGGCACAAGAGCCGTGTCAGGGCCGTGCCCACGAACCCCGTCGCGCCGCTGATCAGAGCGCTGCGCGCGGTCATGCCGGGTCGAGCGGCAACTCGACGCGCGCCCGGGTGCCTTGGCCCGAGGGAGCGGGCTCGAGTTCGATCGAGCCGCCGGCGCTGTCGATGACCCGTTTGGCGATGGCCAGTCCTAGGCCCGTGCCGCCGGAGCGCGTGGTGAAATAGGGCTCGAACAGTCGCCCGCGCACTTCGCTGGGAATGCCGCTACCGCTGTCCGTGATCTCGATTTGTGCCAGGCCTTCACGGGCGCGCAATGCAACCGACAGTGTGCCTCCATCCGGCATGGATTGCAGCGCGTTCGACAGCAAATTGACGAACACGCGCCGCAGCAACGCCGGGTCGATGAGCACCGGCGCTGGCTCGATGGCACGCTCCACCTTGACCCCCAACTGTTCCGCCCAAGCCAAATCCAAGTCCACGACCTCGCCCAGCAACTTGGCCACGTCGACGCGCGTGGGCCGCGCGCCTTCGACGCCGGTCAATGCATGGAAATCGTTGGCGATGTCGCGCAAGTGGTCCACTTGCTTGCCCACCGTATCCACAGTGCGCTCGAAAATGCGGTCGAACTGGGGACTGTTCTCGCGCTTTGCTCGTTGCAACAAGTCGATCGACAGCTTGATCGGTGTCAGGGGGTTCTTGATGTCGTGGGCGACTTGCCGCGCCATCTCGCGCCAGGCCGCGTCTTTTTCGGCCTTCACCTCGCGGATGCGGTGTTCCTTGAGTTCGGCCGACATGGCGTTCAGATCGCCGGCCAGTTGACCCAATTCGTCGCGCGTGCCGACATCCACTCGGGCGTCCAGGTCTCCATCGGAAACGCGCCGTGCGTGGACTTGCAACAGCCGAATGGGAGCCGTCGTGCGCCGCGCGAGCACCAAAGCGGACAAGACGGCGAGCAACAGCAGCACGGCCGTGACGCGTTGCAGCAATGAGCGCAACTGACGCACGCCGCCAAAGATGTCGTCGTTGTCGATACCCACGCCCACGATCCAACCGAAGCCCCCCTGCTCGGCCGACAAGCAGTGCTTGAAAGCCGCGTTCTTGCGCTTGTTTTGAAAGGTGTACTCGGGGTACAGCCCCCACTCGGATCCCAAAGCCGCGGCGGTCAACTGCGGCAAGCCGATTTCTCGCGACACGCGCTGGCCGTAGAGCTCAGGTCGCTCGTGTCCGATGATCGTGTCGGCGTCGGCCGACCAGATCCAGGCATAGGCGCTGGGATAGTCGGTCGGGTCGAGCAGGCCCCGGAAGTAGTCTTTCACCACCGGCGTGGCGATTTCGACTTGCACGGCGCTCCAATTGGCCAACATGAAGACACAACCAATGATGCGGTCCTCGACCCCTTCGTAGGGATAGCGCACGGGCTCGATGATTCCGATGCCAAACTCCTCCGCCCGGCTGGCGGGCGGCGGAAGGCCGGCGAGCAACGGGCTGCGGTGCTGATCCAGTTGCACCCAATCGCCGGCGCGCACGTCGGCGAACCAGTCGTACTGGGAGTAGTCGACGGTCTTCAAGGACTGCAAGAACTCGCGCGCGAAAGCTTGGCCGTGACGGTCGATCGTATTGCTCACCACGAGTTGCCCAAGATGGTCGATGACGAGCACCAAGTCGTAAGCAGCTCGCGTTTCCACGAATAGGTTGAGCTGCCGTTCTTCGACGCTGCGCATGGTGGAACCGACTTGCTTCTCTGGGAACCGGCTGGCTTCCGTGTGTTCTCCAATGGCCCAGGCGCAGTTGGGGCTGGCGGCCCACAGCTGCGCATCGCGGCGGAACAGTTCGAGCCTGCCGTCGACGCGCGACGCCAGGTCCTTGGCCAAGCCCTTGAGAGATGCCAGTACGATGCGCGAGTAGCTGCTAGCCACCTGGTGGTCGACAAACCATGCCAAACCCAAAAAGGGCAGGAGCACCGTGGCCAGCATGGCTCCGATGAGCTTGGTCGAGATCCTGCGTATCATGGGAACGCGCGCGCGAACCGTCGCAGACGCGCGAACCGGGGCTTCGCGCCCTTGTGCCCTGCTTTGAAAGTCCTGTTCCAAGATCTCGGCCCGAAGTCGAACGCGGATACGTCCAAGGCCCAGCGTATCCTTCTAGTTCGGCTGTCGCACCTAGGCGACGTGGTGCATGCGCTGCCGATTTTTCACGGCCTCGCACAGGCCTTTCCCGCCAGCACACTCGCTTGGGCCGTGGAACGTGATTTCGCCGACCTGATCAGCCCCATGCCGGGCCTGGCGCATACATTCGAATTTGACCGCCGCGGTGGTTGGCGGGCGTGGCTGGGCTTGGCCGAGGAGCTGCGGCACTTCGCGCCGGATCTAGTCGTCGACTGCCAAGGCAACTTCAAGAGCGCGCTCGCCAGCTTGCTGCCCGGCGGAACGCGGCGCCTGGCTCCGCATGCGCTGGATTGGCAGGAACCGGCGGCATGTTTGGCTTCGACACAGCGCGCGGAACGCGCCGGTTCCGGGCGCGAGCGCAAGCGCGTGCACGCCATCGAGCGCGCCCTGAGCTTGCTGCGACTGGCGACTGGACGGGATCTCGCGCCTGGCGATATGCGCTTCGATCCGGCCTTGACCGCGGCCGAACTGGCACGCGCCGAGCTCGACTTGCGAACGCGCTGGCCGGAATGCAAGCCCGGCGCCGTGGTGTTGCTGGTGGGCTCTGGACCGGATCCGCGCAATTGGCCCGTGGACCACTGGCGAGTCTTGGCCCTGGAACTCGCGCGGCGCGGCCAGCCTGTGCTGCTCTTGAGCGGAGCCGCGCATGCCCAAACGGGTCATGCATTGGCTCAGGGCATGCCGCCCGGAATCCGGCATTGGATCGGTCAGCGCGGGCTGCGCCAATTGGCGGCCTTCTTCCAAGTCTGTGCCGCGCGGGGTGCGCGCGGCGTTGGGATCGACAGCGGGCCCATGCATTTGGCTGCGGCCTGTGGACTTGCGATGACACTCCTAGAGGGCCCGCAGTGGCACGAGCGCACGGGCCCCTGGCCGGTTGCAGGCCGCGCGGCTTCGCCCCACCGTTTCGTGCGCTCGCGCGTCCCGCCCGGTTGCGCGCCTTGCCTGGCGCGCTCCTGCGCCAATCCGCTGGGCGCTGTATGCATGCGCGACCTGAGCCCGCTCCACGTGCTCGAGGCGCTAAGCTAGGAAGCTGCCATGCGCATGAAATACTACTTCGCGGCGGGAGCGCTGCTGCTTGCGCCTTGCCTGGTCGCGACCGTGGTGAGCGGGCTGCTCGCGGGCGGTACGGCGCACTTGTGGATCGGCCTGGCTACCGCGATTCTCGCCGCGCTGGTGCACACGCTGGTGATCCTGTTCATGATGATCACCGGCCGGGTGTTGCGCGAGGCGATGCGCACCAGGCCCTTGGGCCAGGACATGCTGTCGGAACTGAACCAGTTCTTCGCGCAGCGCAAGGCGTACCCCTTGACGATCTTGGGGGCCTTTTCGATGGTCGTAGCTGGGGTGCTGGGACTTGCCGGTCGCGGCTTCGGCATCTCGCATTGGTGGCACGCCAGCGTGGGACTGATCGCTGTGGGCATCAACGCTTGGACCCTGCGCGAGGAATGGCGCGCCTTGTGCGCCAACCAGGGGCTGCTCGACCGAGCGGCACGTGCACTGGATGAGCTCGACGCACAGCGCGAAGAGCCGCTGGAATTGCCTCCGGAACCGCCCAAGAACTGGCGCAAGCTGGGCTTGATCTGGGGCTTGTCGGCTTGGCTACCGTACTTGTACTGGTCGCTGATCAACTGGCGCGGAGACTTCTCGCGCGTATCGATCCACCCCTGGGTGGAACTCTCGGCCCTGGGTTTTGGCGTGTGGTGGCTGGCGCGCAAACCAGAACCGGTCCAGGGCGCGTCCTAGCTTCCGCCGCTTTCCGGCGCGGCTTGCGTTCCCGCGGGGGTCGCAGCTGAGGGCGGCGCAGCGGTCAATTCGCGCTCGAGCTGCGCCACACGCGGCTTGACGTCCTTGTACGTTTCCCAGTACACGGCAATGCGACGCAGCAGCGCGAGCTGTTCCGCAGGATCGCTGGAGGCGAGCGCGCGGTCGTACAACTGCACCGCCTCCGACACGTAGCTTTGCAGCGTGTCGCGGCGTGAAATCGTGTCACGGAAAAAAGGCGTACGCCCGAGAACCGCTTCGAACTCGGAGATGGCCTCTTGGTACTGCTGGGCCTTTTCGAACGTCACTCCGCGCTCGTACATCGCCGTCAACCGGGATTCTTCGATTTGTTCGAGAAAGCCCTGGGCGGCCGGCTTTTGAAAAACGGTCACATCGAGCGCGTTCTGCGCCATGGCGGCCGCCTGGTCGTAGGCGCCCTTGCCCAGTTCGCGTTCGGCGGAACGGAGCAACTCGCCGGCGCGATCCTCGATTTCCATGCGCGCCAAACCAGCTTGCGCCAGAGCGTCGTCCTTGTGCAGCAACAGCGCCAAGCGGTATTCGTTGCGCGCCGCGGCCCAGCGCTGCTCGGCCTCCAATTCGGCCGCGATGGATTGGCGCTGGTTCGCCAGCAAGCGGGCCGTTTCCTCGTTGCGCACGCGGGCGCGATCGGCCGTCGGGTCGAACTTGAGCGTGCTGGAAAAATCGTGGCGTGCCTGCTCCAGAAAGTACTCGTTCAGCGAGGATAGACCGGTCTGGTAGTACTGCTCGCCAAGGCCCTGGCGGGTGCCCTTTTGCAGCAGGACATTGGCCAAGGCGGATTGCACGGTCGCATCGCCTGGGTTGTGCTCGAGGGCCCGCTCGAAGTGCGTGGCGGCGCCGTCCAGATCGTCCTTGGCTAGGAGCGCCAAGGCGTGATCGACTTGCTCGCGAGCCAGCTGGGTGCGCAGGTGTTTTTCCCACGCGATCGTCTGGGGGATGTCGGGCCCGAGCTCCAAGGCTTGCCGCAGTTGCAGGAAGGCGTCCGCGCGCCGCCCCTCGAACGACAAACGGCGCACGCGCTCCAAGATCCAAGCTACGCTGGCCAAGCGGTAGCGCTCGGCGGCCTGGTCGTCCCCCGGCTGGGCCTCGTGGTCGGCGCGGGCGCGATCCACAGCCTGCTCGTACTTGCCGTGTCGCAGGAGGGTGTTGATCTCGGAACTGGGATCGGGCGCCTCCTTCTCTTGGGTGCTGCTCTGGCAGCCAAGGGCCAAACCGCCCAGCAGGGCGGCGCACAAGAGCGGGTGGGAAACGTGCGAAGGGGTGCGAGGGGTCATGGGCTTTTCCACGGCGCGGGCCATGATCCAAGTTGAGACGCCGCTTGGCCAGCATTCTTCCGCATCTGGCCCAAAATCAAGTGCGCATCGCCTCCCAGAGAATGATGCCCAGACTGCCGAACAGGACCAGCGGCAGCCAACTGGCCACCACGGGCGTCAAATCGCCGTTCATGCCCAATTCGCGGGTGACGAAATCGAAGGAGAAATACAGGACGCACAGCAAGCCCCCGCTGACTAGGCCCTCGACCCCGCGCCCACGGTCACGCCCGACCATGAACGGCAGCCCGACCAGCAACAGGATCACGTTGGCGATCGGAAACGTGATCAAGTACTGCATCAAAGTCAGCATTTGGAGGTTGGTCGGATCGCGGCGCGCGAGCTTCATGACCTCGGTATGGGACAACTCCAGATTGCGCTCGGTCGCTCGAATGGAAGTGCGCACATCGCCCGGAGTCACGCCTAGCTCGTCCATGTTGCCGATCGGCGTGACTTCGCTAGATCGGCCTTCGGTCCAGCAGGCTCCGTCTTCGAGTACCCAACGCCCGGCCTGCCAGGTGGCGGATGAAGCGGAGATGATGCGCCGCAGTCCGCCTTCCTTGATGAACGCGCGCACGCCTTCCATGCGCTCGCCGCGCCAGCGTTCGATGCGCAATGTGCTGCCGTTGTCGTCGCGAACCCAAACGTATTCGTCGACGCGCTCGCGGCGATGCTTGTCGAGCATGTCGTACAACGCATCGCGCTCCTGCGCCAGGAACTGCACGCTGACCTCGCGCAATGCGAACGTTCCCAGCGCGGCCACGCAGCCGCCGACGAGTACGGGAGCCAGCAAGCGGCGCGCGCTCACGCCCGCCGAGAGCGCAGCCACCAACTCGTTGTGCTTGGACAACTTGGCCACGGTGAACAATCCGGCGACCAAACTTACGAAGGGCCCTACCTGCAAGTAGTAAAAGGGCAGACTCAAAGTGAAATAGCGGGCGATTTCCAGGCTCGTGGCGCGAGCTGGGGCGACGCCTTGTGCAGCGCTGTCCCAGGGCTCGAAAAAATCCAAGTTGCCGGCCACGTTCAGGATCAAGACCAATCCAACGACCAACAGGAAGGCCGTGGCATAGGCTCCGAGAAACAGGCCGCCTACGTAGCGGTCCAAGCGAGAAAAGGGAGGCAATCCGGCCCAGCGCATGGCGATCAACCGAGCTCCCCGTGGGCGTTCATTGCCGCACCACGCGCCAAGTCGCGAGCAAACCGATCCCGGCACCGACGACGGTCATGCACCAGGCGGCAATCCACTCGGGCACGGTCCCAGCTGTCACGAGAACCTTGCCCATGCGCATGGCCAGCAGGTAGTACACCAGCGCGTAGCCCACGCCGATGGCCAGCGCCCCCAGACCCGAGCCGCGGCGCACGCGCAGCCCGGTGGGCGCGCCCACCAAGAAGAAGAGCAGCGCCGTGCAGCCCACGGCGGCGCGGTTGTGGAACTCGAATCGGGCGCGGCGGCGCTCCTTGGCCGGGATTTCGTCGTTCGAGAGCGCGCGCCACAACTCCACGCTGGTCATGAACTTCCAACTGTTGCGCGTCGGTCGATTGCTACCGGTCAGGGACGCCAAGTCGCGCACCAATTCCACGTGCCCTAGATAGAAATCTTGGGCAGCATCGAGTTTCTTCGCGCCGTCCAAGCGCAGCGTCAAAGTCTCGGTTCCGATCAGGAATTCGGCGCGCTCGGCGATGGCGAACATGCGTTCTTCCTTGTCGCGCCCAGGCAAGTCCAAGATCACGTCTCGCAGTACGTTGCCTTCGCGGTAGCGCGCGTTCATGTAGCCGCCGCCGGGAAAGCGCAACTCCGTTCGCCCCGGACTGAGCGTCTTCATCATGGTGAGCACGGTGTCGCGCCGGAACTCCTTCAGCTTGGAAGCCAAGACCGGGTTCAGGTTGGCGACGAACAGGAACACCACGGCACCCACCAGCAGGGACAAGAGCAAGGCCGGCAGAAACGCGCGCAGCGGCGAAAAGCGCGCCATGCACATGGCGGTCCACTCGTTGTCGGCGGCCAGCCGGCCGTAGGTCGAAACGACGGCCAGCAAGTAGCCGATCGGCAAGATGTACGGAAACAGGTCCGCCAGCACGAGCGGCAGGTAGTCCAGCAGCGGTCCTAGGCCCACGCCGCCGAGCTTGTGCACGGCGCTGACGGTAATTCCCGGCAAAGCGACGAAGCACATGCCTAGCACGGAGATCGCGAACGCCGCGAGCAACTGGCGCAGGATGTACCACTGGAGGATCAAGGCCCTGGAAGCCTACGCAGACATGGCCTTGGCTCCAACAGGTACCAGGAGCGCATACCATGCCCGGCGTGGGTGATCCGCAGGCCTTCCTCAAGCTTTCGCTGGCTCGATCGGTGCGCCGCGAACCGGCGGACGCGGCGGGCGCGACCACGATCGTCAAACGCTTCCAAAGCCCCGGCCCCCTGGGTTTCATGCGCGACAAGGCGCGCGCCAAACGCGAGTTCGAGCTGCTGCAGTGGCTGCACGCGCGCCGGGTGCCCGTGCCCGAACCTTTGGAATTGCGGCGCAGGGACGGTGCCTGGGAAGTGCGCATGCGCGAGATCCCGGCGGCGGTTCGCCTGGAGTCCGTGCTCGCGGGCGAGCACGGCTCGACCCTAGCCATCGAACGCCTCGCGAGCCAATTGGGCCAGTTGCTCGCTGGGTTGCACGAAGCCCAGGTGTTCCATCCCGACTTGCACGCGGGAAACGCCTTGGTCGGCGGCGAGGGAAAGGTCTATGGCATCGACTTTCACAAAGCGCGCCGCGTGAGCTGGACGGCGCAGCTCTTGCGCGCCCAGTGGGTGTGCTTGGAGGCGACCGCGCGCGAGAGCTTGGCGCGCAATTGGCGGCGGCGCGTGTTGGCGGCTTGGCGTTCGAAAGTTGGCGCGGACCTAGAACGCCTGTACCAGGTGGCGCTGGTGCAGCCCGCGCTGCCAAGTTGGCTGCAGGAAGCGCGCAATCTGCGCCGCGCGAACGTGCATCGGCGGCGCCTGCGCTTCGTGCGCGAGTCCTCCGCTTGCCGCGCCAGCTCGCAGCCGGAGTTTCCGGGCTGGATGCGCCGCGACCTGGACGACTTGGATTGGCACTGGCTAGCCGACGAGGCGCGCGCATCACGGCAAGCACAGGGCGGCCCGCACAGCCGCGCGATCCTGCGCGCGGAAGCGGTCCTAGGCCGGCCGTGCACGCTCGCGGTCCTCAGCGCGCCTGAGAGCAAGACGCTCTTGCCGGCTTGGCTGACCAGTGCGCGCACGCTGGAACATGGGCTGGCCGGAGCTGTGCCGCTGGCTTTCTGCACGGGAACGCCGGCCATGGCCGTGTTCGAATTGCGCGCCAGCCCCGCGCGTCCGTTCAAGCCCGCCATCCAACCACGCAGTCTGAGCGCTCAGCTGGGCGCCCTGGCGGGCTCGCATTATCAGTGCGGAGTAGCGCCCGACTGGTCGCAGTCCGATTGCCTGCTCGACACGCAGGACGGACCGATGTTGGGGCCGCTGCAGGGCCTTGTGTACGACGATGGCCCTGCGGCGCCGGCCGCGCAGCGATGGCTCGCGGCATGCTTGCGCTGGGACCCCCGATTGGCCCTGGGAACCAAGCTGGAACGCTTGGAGTTCCTGCACGCGTTCCTGGACCAAACCGAGTGCTCGGCGGCTGAGCGCGATGACATCCGTCAGGCATTCACACGTGGCTGATCCCTGGAGACGCCGCGCGCGAGCAGCTTTGATCGATGGGCTGACCTCGGCCGCGGCCGGCCCCCTGGAGCCGGTCTTGGCGGCGACCTTGCAGGCCAGCGCCAAGCTCGCGCGCTTTTCGCGCTACGAAGCCACCGTGCTGCGCAATCTCGAGCTAGCGCTGCCGGAGCTCTCGGCAGCTCGGCGCCGTTCGATTGCCCGCGGCGTGCGCGCCCACGCGGCGAATTTGCTGATGGAATGGGCGCGCCTCGCGCGCGCCTCGCGCTCCGAGTCGGAGGGCGAGTGCACGCGCGCTTGGCTCGAACGCCAGGTCACCGTCGATGAGTCGATCCGCGTCGCGCACGAGGTCCGCTCGCGGGGCCGCGGGCTGCTGATCGCAACGGCGCACATTGGGAACTGGGAGCTGCTGGCAGCGCGTATGCGGCAATTGGGATTCGAGGGTGCCGTGGTGGGTTTTCAGCGGCGCAAGGACCCCAGCGCCGAATGGTTGGTGCGCATGCGCCAAGGCCTGGGGGTCGAGACGATCGGCCAGGCCCAAGCCGGCCGGCGCGCGCTGGAAGTCCTGCGCGCAGGCCGCACTTTGGGCATCCTGGCCGACTTGCAGGCGAGGCGCATCGCCAATCAGCCGGCGAAATTCTTTGGTCACCTGGTGCCAACCGTGGTCGCGCCGGCGGCCCTGGCTCGCGCGGCCGGCTGCGCCGTGGTACCGGCCTATTGTGTGCGTGCTGGAAACACGTATCGCTTGAGCTTCGAAGCCCCGCTCGAACTTGCGCCCGGAGTCGATCGCCGCGGCGCGGCCGGGGACCTCGCGCAGCGGCTCAACGCGGTCTTCGAAAAGTGGATCCGCGCCGTCCCCGAGCAATGGGCCTGGCACCAGCCGCGCTTTTTCGTACGCCCGCGCAAGCGCAGCTAGCAACCGAACGCGGTGCCTGCGCTCACCGAACCGGCCAGTCCTACGGATTCTTGGACAAGGGATGCTTGGCCAAGTACTCGGCGATCACTGGATTCTTGCTCAGGATCTCCCAGTTCTCGGGCGAGTCGTTGCGGTAGCCGCGCAGCCAACTGCCAGGATCCTCGAAGCGCACGAATTGCCGCGCGGCTTCATCCGCCATGCTGGGCTCACCCACGTGCACGATCGCACCGAACAAGATGCCCACGGACTTGGGCAGCTGATTCTTTTCGAAGTCGTAGCGCGCTTGCTGCATCCGATCGTCGAACCAGTCCTTGCGTTCTTGCATCTTGGTCTCGACCAAGGTCTTGACTTGCGACTGATCCGCGCTCGAGGCCGTAGCCGCGAAGCTCTCGAGCAGCTGGAAAGCCTGCGCGTATTGCCGCGGACTGGCCCAGGTGAGCGCCTTGACCTCGAATTCGATGTCGGCGAACGTCGGCGGAGCTTTCAAGTCCACCACGCCAGCGAAACGCCGCTCCTGGCGCGTGACCCAATCCATGTCCGGGTGCGACGGCCAGCGTCTGCGAAATTCTGCGCAGCGCTTGAGAAACACACGGATCTGGGGCTTTTCCGCTTTTTCGCCGATGTAGTTTTGCAGGAAGTTCTTGAGCTGCGAATCCAGGAACTCGGTTCCGCCCATGTGGTCGAGCGAGGTCTTGCCCGAGGTATTGCTGGCTTGCAACTGCTTGCGGTACCCGTCCATCCTGGCCGTTTCGGCCTCGGTCATGGTCTTGCCGGCGATGGAATCCAGACGTGCGCGCGCCTGTTCCAAGTCTCCGTCGGCCAAGTTGCGCTCGATCTGGGCCAGCACGGGGCCGAAGTCCATGGAACTGGACGGAGCCTGGCGCAGCATCTTTTGGGCCACGAAAACACCCGCGGCCGCGACCGCTATGACGCCAACGACCCAGCCCAAGCTACCATAGGGACTGGCC
>JAKFYL010000250.1 GCA_021730845.1 Planctomycetota bacterium
CCAGTCCGGCATCCTGACCGACCTGGAGTGGCTGGGGCTGGACTGGGATGGGCCAGCGAGCTTGCAGTCCGAACACGCCGCTCGCTTCGATGCCGTGGCCGAGCAGTTGCTCGAGCGCAAACTGGCCTATGCTTGCGTGTGCTCGCGCAACGAAATTGGCGCGCTTTCGGCGCCCCACGGAGAAGACGAGCCGCGCTACAGCGGCACGTGCCGCGGAAAATGGGATAGCCTGGAGGCCGCTCGGCGCGCTACGGGCAAGGACGCGGGCCTCAGGCTGATTGCCCCCGGGGAGCCAGTGTCCGTTCGCGACGAACTGCTGGGCACGCGCGAGTTCGACATCGGTGCCGCGGTCGGAGATTTCTTGATTCGGCGCCGCGACGGCGTGGCTTGCTACCAACTCGCCGTAGTCGTCGACGACGCGCACTTCGGTGTAGATGAAATCGTGCGCGGCCACGATCTGCTCGCTTCGGCAGCAAGGCAAGCCTGGCTGCAGGACCTGCTATCCATTCCGCGTCCGCGCTGGTGGCATGTGCCGCTGGTTGTCGACGCGCACGGCCGGCGCCTAGCCAAGCGCGCTGGGGATTTGTCCTTGGCCGCCTTGCGCGCCAAGGGAGTCGACCCCCGGGCCATCGTCGGCTGGGTAGCCGCCTGCGCCGGCGCTGCAGTTCCCGGCCGCCTGTGGCCGCGCGAGTGGCTCGCGGACTTTCGCCTGGAGTCGCTGCCGCGCAGCGCTTGCCGGCTGGAAGAGGCCGACCTGCAACGCTTGAAGCAGGCGTTGCTCTAGGCCACCGCTTTGGCGAGCAGGTCGAAAGCGCTTTGCTCCCTAGCCACCAGGGCTTCGAGGCGCTTGCCCAACGCCAGCAGCAAACTCTGGGCCGATTCGCTCTCCAATGGCAAACGCTCCACGACGGTGGCTTCGACCAGCGCCAATTGCTGGTCGATCCTCGTCAACTCAGCCATGGGCAGTTGGGCCGCCTGCAAGAACAGGTCGCGGCGTTGGCGCAAGAGCGCCTTGGTGCGCGCGAAGGCGGGCACCTGGTCGCCAAGCGCCATGTCGGCAACTTCGCGCCACAGCGTCGCCAGCTCGCGCCACAGCTCGGCGCAGGGCTTGAGGGCGGGTTTCTTGGTCAAGTCGCTCGCTTCCAGCAGCGCGGTCGCCCACAGCTCGCGATGGAAGCTGCCGTCCGAGCCCTCCGCTTCGATCGAAGCAAACAGTTCCTTGAGGGGCCAGTACAGCTTTCCGCCCGGAAAGGAGCGGTACCAGCCCTGCTTGGACTGCAAGTTCGAGACACTGCGCGCCAATTCGGAAAGGCCGATCAAACTGAACGCCTTGATCTTGGGCCGCCGCTGGCCGGCTACGGCTTGCCGCAAGCCATCGATGACCGCATCGCACAGACGCGACGCGGACAAGGGCCGTGTGGACTTGTCGCGCGGCTTGAGGAACAGGCTGCGTTGCCGGTGGGCTTTGATGCCGCTGCGGGCGCGTTCCAGGGCTTCCAGTGCAACTTCGACGCGCGCGGGCGCCAAGTCGGACACTTGCAGCACCTTGGCTTTGGGGTCGAAGCCGTACACCACTACGCTCCATACCGCCAAGTTCAAGCTTGCCAGTGCCGGTTCGACTCCCAGGTAAGGCAGGCTCCTCGTGCACCACACCAGACAGGGTCGGCCTTGTTTCAGTTGTTCGATCAGTTCGGCGGTGCCGGCTTTGGGCGAACTGGTTTCGGCCATTTCGAATGCCACACCCAAGCGGTCCAGCGCGCCGCGCACGAATGCGCCGTCGAAATTCTGGAGCAAATCGCGGCCCAGCAGGGTCAGACCCGCGCCCAGCCCTTCACGCGCCACGGAGGGGCAATGGCTCACGCCGGCGCCGGCGCCGCCGCCCAAGGCGAACAGCAAGGGTTCGGAAAGTGGCGCCCTGCTGCGCGGGTCCAGCACGCCGTGGTGCGCGAGGAGATGCCCGAGCGCCGCGGAATCGAAGTGCCGGCCGCCAAAGTACTCGAATTCCTCGACAATCATGCCACCCTCGCGGACCGGTACTGTACACGACTGCCGGTTGGCCTCGGGCCCTAGCAGCCCGGCGGAATTTTGCCCTCGGGGCCAAGCTTGACTCGAACGCAGGCTGGCAATTACCCTGCCTGCCCAGCGTTCCCCGATAGCTCAATGGTAGAGCGTTCGGCTGTTAACCGAAATGTTGTAGGTTCGAGCCCTACTCGGGGAGCCACCTTGCCTTGCCTGCGAGCCTCGCTCGCGGCCTAGCGATGCGGGTTGCACTTTTGGGTGTCCGCCGCACTGACGTCCGGATTGCCACGACCCACTTGCACTTCGGTCGACTCGAGGAGTACCACTACATCCTGCCGGTGACATTTGATCGGGCAGTTCCGATTGCGCCGGTGGATTCCCTAGAGAAAAGGCAAACCCCATGAATGTGCGCGAGTGTTTCGCAGTGGTTGCTGGATTGTCCCTGACTTCGGCCCTGTCAGCGGCTCAAGGACTTCTCCCTCAGATCGATCCGTTTCCCTTGCCCGCTTCGGCGCCCTTCTTGCGCTTGGAGCTACCCCAGGGCCCCTCGTCCCATCCCCTGATCGGTCAGGGTCTTACCGAGCAGCACGAAATTTGGCACCCCGTGTGCAGCTCGGACTTCGCCACCTGGACCCAGAGCCAACTGCAGTCCATCGTCGCGCGCCACAAGGCGCTCATGCGCAGCGGAGCGGTCACCGTGATCGACTCGCCGGGTTCGGACGCCGCGCTCAACCTGGTGTTCAACGTCAGCGGCAGCATTCCTGCCGGAGCAACCACGGCCATCGCCGCGGTCGAAAGCTACTTGGAGGGCTTCTTTAGCAACGAGAATGCCACGGTCACGATCAACCTGTCGTTTCAGGTGATGGCTTCCAACATCCTGGGTGGCACCAGCAGCAGCTACGGCACCTTGACCTGGCCCGACACGCGCAGCGTGCTCCAGGGCGGCATGGACGCCAGCGACACGATCCAGAGTTTCCTCCCCACCTCGTCGACCTTGCCCGTGCGCTACAACGGCAACACAAGCACGGTCACCAATGAGACGCGCGTGTTCTGGACTTTCGCCAACTTCCGCGCCAACGGTGGGACGGTGACCGGTGCGGACGCGAGCATGACCTTCAACTCGATCTTCACCTGGGACTTCGATCCCTCCAACGGCGTCAGCTCGGGAACCTACTCGTTCCGCGACGTGCTGGTGCACGAAGTTGGGCATGCGCTCGGCTTCACGTCTGGCGGGGATTTCCGGATCAATGACCTGGAAGTGCTCGACCTGTTCCGTTTTCAGCGCACCGACGGCAGCGGCGACTACAACCCCGATACCACGGCCGAATTCCAAGCGCGTGCGCGCTTGGTCGACTACAACACGCCCAACGACAACCACAATTCGGACTTGATCTCCTCGGAGTTCCGCATGTCCGACGGATCGCCGTACCAAATGAGCCATTTCCGCGAGCAGGCCTCTCCCTACATCGGGCTCATGGATCCGGCCTTCGCTGCCGGCGAAACGCACCAGCCCAACTACTGGCAATCCGCCGACAACGTGCTGTTCGATGCCATCGGGTACGACCGCTAGCGCCGAGCAGGACGCAACAAAGTGATCGCGCCGCGCACGACTCGCTGTTAGGTGGGTCGTGCACGGCGCGTGTTGCTCAAGTCCTCTTTCTAGGGCGACCCTAGCTGCACCGAGATTCCGTCCCAGGTAGCAGTGAACTGCTCGCCACCCAAGCTTGTAGCGTGCACACCGGCAGCCAAGCCCTGCACGCCGCGCAACGCTTGCTCGAGCAAGGTTCCTTCAGGCAACTGCAGCGCCGGTCCCAGGCTGATGAATGGGGCACCGTCGACCGAGCAGCGCGCCTCGAGCCTGCGCGAATCGGGGCTGTAGCCGATGCGCAGGTCCACGAAGTCGCTTGACAGCCAATCGACGTTGTAGGACTTGCTGTTGTACTGGTCTTGGATTTCCAAGCCAACTTCGATTTTGCCCGTACCGCCGCCTGGAGCCAAGACTACGCGGAAAAAGTCGGATTGAGATCCCGTTCCGACGAAAAGTCCCATGGACTGCGACGGAGTTGGCGGCGCGCCGTTGAAATAGGGCGCGAGCAGGCGCGATTCCACGTGGTAGGAGCCCTGGTTCAACAGCGGGCGAAACCCGATGTGAAACCCGGCGTATTGCTTGTTGATGGCCCCCAGGCTGGTTCCGAAACGCTCGTCTTCAATGGTGAGCACCCCAGCTGCGCCGCCCACGGTCATCTTGGTGGGGTTGTATTGCTCGAGGTAGTCGGTCAGGCCATCACTCATGATGCCGGTGAAGCCCAGGCCCAACAGACCGAAGCCCGGGTCCCCCAAGTGCCACGAATAGGCGAACGGTGGGGACAGGCCGAAACCGTTGAGCGTATCGAGTGGAAACAAATCGACCAGGTCGCTGACCCCATCGCCGTCATCGTCGGGATCGCTCAAGTCCGACAGGAAGTCGCCGTCATAGTCCGGCGGAAAATCCCCAGCCGAACAGGGATTGGTCCCGTTGGCGTATTCGTCCGCGTTCTTGAACTTGTCCCCGTCGTCGTCCAGTTCCCACGATTTGACGCCGGGACAGGGAGCGCCGCAAGGCTGATCGAAGTCGATCGGTTCCAAGACGACCAGTTGGTTGGCCGTGTAGTCCACTACCCACACGGTGCCGGCCAGGTAGGCGCCTTCCGGCTGCATGGTCACGTCCACTGGCGCAAAGGCCACGTTGGAGAACAGCGGCGCGACCTCGAGCACACTGGCACCATCCGCCGCTAGCCGAACACGCCGCACCTTGCGATCCAGGCAACCAACCAGCAACTGACCGCGCAGTGCATTCTTGAAGTTGGGTGCGTCGTACTCGACGATGCCGTCGCAGGAAAACGGCAGCACGGCAAAGGCACCGTCGCCGCCTTGTCCGATCGGCAAACCAGGCTGCAGCCAGTTGCATTCGATCGGGTTGTCTTGGGCCACCGGCGACTGCGGGTTCGAAGCGTTGAATGTGTTGCTCTGGTTGGCTCGCGTCGGGTTGGGGTGGCCGGCATAGAAGCCCGGCCCCGGTACGAGATGCAACTGATCCCCAAAGACCGGCGTAGACGCGTCATTGGGAGCATTGGAGCAACTCAGCGCAGAGGCGCCCCAGCCGGCATTGGGCCCGTTGTCAAAGGCGTACATACGCCCACTCTTGGTGATCACAACGTCAAAGGGATTGCGCCAGCCCGGGGAATGCACCTGCACGGGGCCTCCTGGTACGAGCCGCGCTTGGTTCTTGCCGTTGTTGCCCCCCATGGGATCGTTCCCATCTGGATCTTCAGGCCGGTCTTCGTCGTCCAGCGTGGGCAAGTCATAGGTCTGGGCCCCGATCGCCAGCAGATCGACCGACAAGATGGCGGCAGATAGGGCGTATTCGGGCAAAAGCCCAAGTGTCTGTGACGGAGCACCCTGATTGGTGTGCCCGCCCTGGCATACGTACAACATCTGCGAAGCTTCGTCCAAGGCCATGCCGTTGGTGACATGCAGCTCTTCCGAGCGCGGAAGTCCGCGCACCAAGTCTTTGCGCGTCCACTGGCCCCCCACGTGCCGCAAACGTGAAATCACGCCCGAGTTGGTGTCCAAGCCGCTGTCGATTCCATGCACGACGCGCGGATCGGAGGAAGTGACCAAGATTTCTGGGTTGGCGGCGCTGCCCGTGACGAAGAGGCCCGTCACCAAACGCCCCTGCAGGTCGGGGTTTGGGCTTCCGTCATCGTTGAAATTGGGAATGCGCGCGACGAGGTCGACCGTTTCCGTGCTCTGGACTTGATACTGGTTGGGTCCCAAACGCTGCACGGTGTACATCTGGATCACACCGTTGAGCTGCGCCACGTACAGCCGCCCATCGGGCCCAAATTGGAGCGAAGTCGGTTGACTGGGGCTTGCCCCCATGAGGGTGCTCTTTTGGAACACCGGCTCGGTATACGGCTCGCACACGACGTGGCCCGAGAGCGGAACGTCCAAATTTCCGCGCGCGTCCGTAGTGCGCATGGCCAGTAGGCCGTGCACTGGGCCGGAGCTGGTAGCCAGCGGCCATACGCGCAGGCACAGCGATTGCCCGGCCTTCAGCAACTGCACGGTCCCGTCGTGCGCGAAGGGACCTTCGATGTCGATGCTTGCAATCTGGATGTCTTCTGGTCCACTTGCGGACACGCAGATCGTCCGGATGACCGCTGCGCCACCCAGGGCGACTTCCCCGAAGTCGAGGCGTTCCGAGTCGGCGCTGAGCGCCACCTGGGAAGGCAGCTCATGGCGCGTTTCCACCTCATAGTCGTCGGTGCACGCAGGGGCGCTCGCCAACAGGACCAGCGACCAAGGGACGAAGCGTACGAGCGGGGGGCGATGAGCGCGGCTGGGGGTGGACACCGCAGCATTGTGATCTTGCCGGGCAATTCGCGCTAGCATCCAGGTCGAGCCGTGCGCCGCGTGTCGGGGAGAGCAGCGGCAAAGCAGCGCGCGCATGGCGATTGCCCCGTAGGTGGACTAGGATCGGCAAGAATGCGTCTAGGATTGGCAGTCTGCTTGGGGGCCCTGCTGCTGGCTGGTTGCGGCGATTCGAACAGGCCCGGTCCCGCTCCCGTGGTCTGGATCGTGGTAGATACCTTGCGGGCCGACCACGCCAGCGGACTTTCCCCAGAAATCCGTACGCCATCCATCGATGAGCTGGCGCGCGATGGGGTGCGTTTTCCCAAGACTTTCAGCCACGCGCCACTGACGTTGCCCTCGCACGTGGCCATGTTCAGTTCCCGCCATGTATTCACTTCCGGGGTCAAGCTCAACGCCCAGGTGTTGCCCGAACTGCCCATGCTTTCCACCTGGTTCGCTCGCGCGGGCTACCGCACGGCGGCTGTCGTCAGCTTGTCTTCGTTGTGGCCGATCGCTGCAGGGCTCGGTATGGAGCGCGGATTCGAGACGTACGTGTACGACGGCAATGTGGATTGCTGGCCGGCCGAACGCGTGCACCAGGAACTCGAGGGCGTGCTCGATGGATGGGCCGACGGCCAAGAACCGTTTTTCTTGTTCGCGCATTTTTCCGACCCGCACGACCCGTACAACGCCCACGGAACCGTGGAGCGATTCGTCGACTTGTTGCTCGATGAAAGACTGGTCGAGCGCGTGCGCACCAGCGAATTCGGGTTTCGGCAAGGAATGGTGACTGTGCCGCCCGGCGAGCATCGTCTCGAATTTCGGGGCGAACATGCATTCAAGGTGCGCTTGCTGGAAGTGCGCGGTCCGGAGGGGTTGCTGCCCACCACGTGGCAAACAGGCAAGCTGTGGCAAGACGGCAAGCAGGCCGTGGTGACCATAACCAATCCCACGGACCAAGACTTGGAGTGCGACTTGTTGGCGCTCGTCGGCGACAGTTTGAGCTCGGAGGAAACCAAGTCGCGCTACCGGCTCGAGGTCGAGCATGTCGACCGCTACGTCGGCGAGTTCCTGGCTTCGCTGCGGCGGCGCGGACTGTATGACCAAGCCTTGATCCTGTTGACTGCGGACCACGGAGAAGCTCTGGGCGAACACGGCCATGTTGGCCACGTCGTGAACTTGCACGATGAAATGTTGCACGTGCCGCTGGTGATCAAGCTTCCCCGCGGACACGCCAAGACGGCGCAGCTTGCATCGAATTCGGAGCGCCTGGTGCGTTTGATCGACCTCGCCCCCACCGTGCTCGACGCCTTGGACTTGCCTGGTCTGCCGGGGCAGCAAGGTTCCTCGCTCCTGGGTTCCGCGCCGGCCCAGGCCTTGCTTGCCGAAACCTATCGACCGCTAGCTCCCAAGACGCAGTTTGCGCTGCGCGATCCGCGCTTCAAATTGATGTACTTTCCCGCGGACCACGTGTATCGCCTGTTCGATGTGTTGCAGGATCCGGGCGAACTCGCCGATGTGTTCCAATCCAAGGCCGGCGATTTCATCGTCTGGCAGCAAGAGTTGGCGCGCACAGCGGCTGCGTCGGCAGCAGCCAAGACCGCGGAACCAGTGCTCGATCCCAAAGCCGCGCGGCGCCTTCAGGGACTTGGCTACTAGCGCAAGCTGCGCACAAGGCGTCGGGGCGCTCACGCAGGTCTCGAGTCGCGCTTCCATCTGGTACAAATTTCCCACCCGAGGGCGCGCAGGCGCCGTGGTCTGGGCCAGGTACGCAAGGAACGCCACGAATCGACCGTGAGTCGATCCTGGACGGGATACCCTGTAAGCGTCCCCCCGTATTTCCGTGGCGCCCCATCTCCCATTTCAGGCCGATCCGAGCGAATCCACTCGGCTCGAGCGCTCGCTCACCAGCCGAGGCCGGATCGCCGGCGGCATGCTAGGCGCTGTGCTCCTTTTCCTGGCCTGGCCCACGCTGAGATTCCTGTTGCCAGGAACGATCGACGACACCGTCGAAAGCGTCGAGCCGCTGCAAACCTTGCGTTTTTTCAAGACCCTGGGCGGCGTGTACGACCCCTGGGGGCCCGTGCCGCACGTGCTGTTCGCGCTGCCCTACGCCGCGCTGCTGGGTTATTGGCGCTTGAGCGGAGATTTTCCGCAAGCGAGCTCGAACTACCCGTACGGCTTGGTGCGGCCTCACGAGCAGCTTGGCGATCTGATCTTTTCGGCGCGCTGGGTAGGACTGTTGGTCCTCTTGATCAGCCTCTTGTGGCTGCACCGCAGCATGATCCGCGCCACGGGTTCGGTGCTCGGTTGCACGCTTGCCGTGGGCTTGTGCTGCCTGGCCTCCCCAGAGGTGTTGATCGCGCTTTCCAGCAGCAAGCCGGACACGCTCATGCTCGCGTTTCTGGCGGCGGCCCTGGGATCGTACCTGCGCATCGTGACCGAAGGCGGAACGCGCGGTCGCTGGGTTGGCCTTGGGGTTCTCAGCACCCTGTCGATTTCCTGCAAGGAACTCACGGCGCCGGTGCTGTCCGTAATGTACTTGAGCGCCATGGTCTTGGCGCCGCGCCCAGCGCCGCCTACCAACGAGCGCAACTCGCCCGGGAAGGACATGGTCCTGGGCATCTTGGCCGCGCTGCTTGTCTATGCGCTGCTGAACATCGTCTACGCGCCCGTGGTGTGGTGGGAACGCATGCAGGTGGTCTTGTTCGGCAAGCTCGTGGACGCCGAGATCTGGGCCGCTCCCGACCAGACGGTGAGCACCTACCTGCGCGACAGTTTCGCCGGCGTAGCCAAGACCCTGGGCACCTTGAGTTGTTTGGCGTTGCTCCTGGCCGCAATTCGCCTGCGATCCATGGGCGCACGGCTCGCGCTGGCCGCCTGGCTGCCGCTGGTCGGCCACACCCTGGCGGTGGTGGTCATCGCCGGCTACATGCCCAGCTACTTCTTGTTGCCACTGACTGTGGTCGCCGCCCTGCCGGTGGCTTTTGCCTTTCGCGGCGCGCCGAAACCTGGCGCGCAAGGCATGCTTTGGATCGGAGTTGCCGGCGCTGCTTTGTGCCTAGCCTGGATCAGTGCCTGGCGCTACATGCAAGAACACCGCGCCTGGCACCCGGCGCTACTGACCGAGCAATACGCAAGTTCCCAAGCTCCGGAGCATGTGACCTACCGGGTGCACTTGTGGGGCAATCATCCAGGATCCTCACGGCTAGCCTACATGGGGCTGAAGACCGACGAACGCGCCCTGGTGGATGTGTTGCAAGACAGCGAGCACAGGCCGGACAGCATTGTCGTCGACCGCGCGCATTGGACTTGGGTGCAAGACTTGAAGCGCCGCCCTCGACGTGTCGAGATGGTCAACGAAGAATCTGGCCATGACTATTCGGGTGGCATCGACCTTGCCGCCTCCGGATATCAAGAAATGACGCCAGTCGTTGCGCATGCGCCTCCTGCATGGCTGACTGCGTTGCAGCCGCGCTGCGAGGATTTGACGGGAAACCCGTTGCTCGTGTTTCGGCGCAGCGCGGCAACCGTCGGCCAGTAGACGTTAGCCGCCCGGTCGTTGCCGCGCCCGCTGGGCGTCTCTGGAGGGCGCTCTGCCCTGCGGATCGTTTTCGAACGCCGGCGGCTCGAGCGCGCTGGCATCCAAGGAATCGAGCCCCGCCTGCACGCGCGCGGCCAGTGGAACGTGCTGCGCCTGGTTCAACTGCACGAGCAAGGCCTTGGCCGTGGCGACGCTGGAAAGTCCAAGTCCATCCAGGGTGCCCGCGGAAGACGGGCTTATCTCCCAGGCTGCCAGCAATGCCTCGGCCGCAACTTCCAGCCTGCTCTGCTCCAGCGCTATGCGCGCGCGTCCAGCGTGGCACAAAGCGATGTAGTGCATCGAACTGGCTTGCACGGAATCATCCTTGGCGAATGCCGATTCCATCAGAATCTGGCCGCGGTCGTAGGCCGCAAGCGCCGCCTCATGATCTGCGTTGCGCCGTTCGTGTTCGGCCCGGATCAAGGTTGCGTAACCGGCAAACCAATCGATGTGCGGCCAATCGGCGTGCGTCGCGCGCAGCGTCTCGTAACGCGATTCCAATGCCGCTGCGCCATCTTCGCCGAGCACGCGCGTGCGCAAGCGCAGGTGCAACTCACCCGAACTGGGAAAGCGAGCCAGGCCGCGCTCCAAAGCGCCGGCGGCGGCTTGTTGGGCGCCGATCCAAGTCAAGAAATCCACGTGCGCCAGGACATGCGCTTCGCGCCCGCGTGGATGCTGCGCCAGCACCTCGTAGGCCCCATTCAAGTCGGCCATCCACTCGTTGGGCCAGGTGCGCTTGTCCTTCCATGCCTTGGCAATGGCTTGCGAGCGCTCGCGGGCCACGATCTCCAGCACAGCCACCGCGCCGTGACCGTGGGCATTCGCAGGCAGTGCTGCCAGGGCGGTCAGGGCACAAGCGAGCGCTGCGTCGCGTTCTCCGCGGAAGGCCGCTACCACGGCCAGCGCACTGGATAGTTCGAATCCTTGCGCCCCCAAATCCTGGGCCATCAAGGCGTTGCGGCGGCAATCCTCCAGCAACAGATCGCGCTGAACCGTGGCTATCCCCGGCTCGAGCGCGGCCTCGAGGAATTGGGTGGCGAGTGCCAGGCGTGCCGTGGGCTCGTTGGGCTCGGCGAGCACGCGCGCATCCTGCTCGGAAAGGCGAGCCGACCAGTCCGCGGAACGCTGGTACTCTTGGCTTGCCAGCGCACGCGTCCAGCCTGACAGATCCACTACCTCGGATTGGCGCACCAAGCCGCGGTGAACAGCTTCGAGCGTTTGGGCGCGCACCGAACCGCTGCTCCAGCGCGCCAGGGCCGCGAGCAAGACATCGCGTTCCGCTTGGGGCATGGGCACCGCAAGCGCCTTGGCCACCAGGTCGACTGCAGCTTCGGAGAACCCCTCGGCGGGAATGCCTCCCAGCAACTCGCGCGCCTGGCTCTGCAATTCCAAGTCAAAGCCCGCCAGCGCCAGACGCAACAGGTCGAGTTGCGGTACCTGGGGTGTCCGCCGGGCCTTTTCGAGCAGTT
The DNA here is from genome assembly GCA_021730845.1 of Planctomycetota bacterium. Classification (GTDB taxonomy): domain Bacteria; phylum Planctomycetota; class UBA1135; order UBA1135; genus JAKFYL01. The sequence continues at coordinate 11,467 of JAKFYL010000250.1, forward strand.
CGCGGCGCACCTTGGGAGTTCCGTCGCGCCACGCGCGTTCGACAAGCGTGCGGTCCTGCTCGTCGCGGCTGGCGAGGCGCTCCTCGATGGGCATGTCGTGCTGCACGCGCTCGGTCACCGGAAGGGTGCGCTTGGTCATACCCTCTTCGATCGTCGTCAGCACGGACTTGGTGTCGAGGGCGTAGTACACGTCGTAGCTTTCCGTGGAATCCAGCTCGAGCATGATGTGCCGGGGAGCCACGCGACGCTCTTCGAAAAAGCGCTCGTACAAGAGCGGTTCGATGGCGATGTGCTCGCCGCACGTGACGCTGCCAAAACGAGGGCACAGGATGCGCGCACCGTCGCTGTCGTAATCGCGAGGCGTGTGCCGATAGACCGAAGCGATCACGCACACGTACGGCTCCAGGAACGCCGCGCTTGCAGGCTCGCGGTAGCGCACGCCGGCGTAATGTTCGCTGGCGATTTCTCCGTCCATGTTGACGCACACCAAGATGGGGCGGCCCGTCTGCTTGGATACCGCTATGGCGTCCTCGAAGCTGCGCTGCCAGCGGACCAGGCAAGGCTTCTTCCAATCTTCCGCCGTGGGGGCGAACCAAATCGCTTCGCGGCTTTGGGGCGCCACATCGGGCGGCACGGCCCTCGAGCCGGTTCCAGATTGGCCGGCCAGCGCCGGAGAGGTTTGTTCCGGGGCTTGGCCCGGGGCTTGAGTCATCGAAGCCAAAGCCGCGTTCGGGCGCGCTGCACCAGCGAACCCGGCCGCGACCAGGCCCCACGTGCAGATCCGAGTACGAAAAGAAGTGCGCATCCGCGTATCGTAGCCGGATCGTGGCCGGCCTACTCACGCCTCTGCACGCCGTGGCTCTTGGGCTGCTACCAGGCCTGTCCCCCGCCATGGCCGCGCGCGCGATCCACGCACAGGTTGCGGGGCGCGTGGAGCGCCTCGACCCTGTCTTGGCACAGCTCGCCTTAAAGATCGAGCGTCCCACTTGCTTTGCGGGAGAGCGGTGCCGCTTGCGCCTGGATCTGGCGCTCTCGCGGCGCGCCGTGGACGAAAACTGGATTCTGCCCTACCAGCGCTCTGGGGATGTGCCGGTGGAACTGCGCCTGCCTTGGCTCGAGCAACTCTCGGCCCAGCCGACGGGTCACAAACAGCTGGCCCAGTCGCTGCAGATGATCGTCAACGGCCAGCTGTGGCCTGTGCAACATTCGGGCCTGGCGATGGACTCCACGGCGGAGTGGCTGCGCGTCCAGCTTGCCCTCGAGTGGACCGCTGGCCGGCCGGGAACCCTGGAGTTGAAAGGCGGCAGTTTGCGCACTTTCGAGGGCGAACACAGTGCACCGACCGATCTGTTCCAGCGTCCGCCGTCCCTGGCGCGCGAGCTTTGGCTCGAGCTTCCGGAAGCCACGATTACGGTCCTCGAGCTGCCGCGAGCCGGGCGGCCGGTCGATTTTTCAGGTGCCGTGGGTCAGTTCGAGTTGCGGGCTCGAGTCGATCGAGCGCAGATCGCGACCGGTCAAACCTTGGAGCTGCATTTGAGGTTGCAAGGCGCCGGTGACTTGCAATCCGCGCTTGCTCCCAGGCTCGACCCAATGCCCGGTCTGGCTTTGCAGGGAATGCTCGAGCAGCCCTGGAAAGAGGGGCGCCATTTCGTGTTCCAGTTGCAGGTCTTGGATGCGCGTGTGCGGCGCATTGCTCCGGTAGCTTTTTGCTACTTCGATCCTACGGGCCTTGGCACCTACCGCTACGCCAAGTCAGACGCCATCGCCCTCGAAGTCACGGATCAAGGCCTTGCGCGCCCGGCCACGGCTCCAAACCACGGCCCCACCGGTGCGCCGTCGCCTCTACGATCATCGACTGCCATCATCGCTGGGGCGCTCGCTGCGCTCTTGCTCTTGGGCCTGCTGCTTGGGAAGCGAAGGGGCTGGGGCCCCAAGGCCCGCTCGCGCAAGCCCTAGCGCCACATGTCCGTGCTCGGCGCCGACTTTGGGTCTATTTCTGCTTGGAGAGCCAAATCAGGAATCGACCTTCCAAGCACTCTTCACCCGCTTGTGCAGAACTCAGCGGCGCGCCATACGTTTCTTCCACCAGTGCCAAGAACCCGCGCCCCTGCTGCATGGGACTGGCGGCTTCGAGCGCCCCCGTACCGTCGTCGTCCCAGGCTTCGCCCTCGGGCTCCTTGGTCGCGGCGGGCTTTTCCCGCGCCAGTGCCGCCAGCAACGAAGCAAACCGCTGCGGCGACTCCTTGCCCGCTGCCGCCTGAGAGAGCCAATGCACGAAGGCACAGCGGTACGCGCGCAGGAGCTCCGCGTAGTCCAATTGAAACGCCGGCGAAAGCCCCACTTGCGCGGTGGCTTCCCGGCCCATGAACGGCGCGCGAACCACATGCGATTTTTCACCATCGTCGCGCAGTTCGAAACAGCGCAGCTTGTCGTCGCCCAGCTTGGCGCCGGCGGCCTGACTTTGGCGCAGCTCGGTCACGAAGAAACCAGCCGCCTGGCGCGTGCGCCAGCGGCCGTCGGCCAGGATCGGCGGCAGCAAGCCGCCTTCGCTGCGGCCGCCGGGAATGAACATCTCGCGAGCCAGCGTCGCGCGCGAGCGCAAATCGCCATCGGTGCGTGTATCGAGCGTTCCGAACTCTTCGATGACGATGGCGCTGGACAGCGCCCCGCCCAGCATGGGGTCGAAATCGCGCCCCATGGCTTGCTCGATCAAGGAACGCGCGCACAGTTGGGCCACGTGGTGTGCCAGCGCGGCCGGATTGCGTTCGTTCATGGCCGTGCCGATGGTGTGCGACTTGGCGCCCGGTTCGAAGTACGCCAGGGCCGCGACGCGGGTGCCGTTCCAGTCGAAGTAGGTCCAGGAGCACAGATCCTTGTCCCACAGCACCGAGCGCTGATGAGGCACGAGCAGACCCACGGCACAAGTCAAGCCGACGAAATCTTCGCGCGAGGAAAGTACGATCAAGCGCACCGGGGGCACCTGGGCGCTAGCGGGGGCCGCACCCGGCTCCGATCGCAGTAGCTGCGCCAAGGTGCGGCTGCCTTGCGCCGGCTTGCCCTTGGCCTCCTTGTCGAGCACTTCAAGCAGGTCGCTGTTTTTTTTTCCCGGGAGTTTGGCCAGGTCCTTGGCTGGCCAGCTTGCCAGCCAAGTGGAAAGGACCTTGGACTCGCGCTGCATCGACTTCAAGTGTCCCGGCGAGCCGGCGTGAGCGCGGTGCAGCCAGCTCCACCAACGCTGCTGAACTTGCAGCACGGCATCCATCCCCGACCGCAGGCCTAGCAGCAGCTTTTCGTCCGCCAAGTCCTCGGGCAGACACAAGAGTTCGACCCCCCCTAGCTGCAGGCGCGCAAAGCAAGGACCCAAACCAGCCAGGGGATCCGCACTGGCGACTTGGCCCTGCGCCAGTTCGGCGAGGCCGCGCTTTTCCAGCCACGCGTTGGCCAACTGGGCGTGATCCAGTTGCAGCGTTGCGGACGAGGCGCTGGAAAATTGCGCCGAGCATGGGACTTGGGTCAGCGCGGCCGAGAGGGCTAGCAACGCGAGCCGGGACCTGGGTCGTGAAAGGCGGGCTGCAAGGCTTTGCATGGGATGAGCTGTGGCGATGTACGGCCGGCGCAAGGGTGCCGGAAGCGGGAGAAATCCCCGCTACCTTGCCACACCAGACGACGCCAAGTCGCGCATGATGGCGCCGGATTATGTACCGACTGTGTAGTGCCGGACCTGGCATGAGGTGACAGGTCCAGTCCCGAGGTAAGCGCGCGGGCAAGAGCCCAGGATTTGGACACCGTCTGCCCGGACGCTAGATATGGCTCCATGTTGCGAGTCGTGGCCAGTGCTCTAGCCGCCTTGGCGGCCCTGGCGTTCGATCTACGTCAGCCCAGCGTCTCCACGGGCGTCGTCGCTCTGGCTGCCCTGCTCGTGTTCGCCTTGGGCGGCTGGGTGGGCGAGGCGCCCCGGCGCCAGCCGGGTTCCCTGCTGCTGGAAACAGCTAGGGTTTCCCGGCTGCGGTTCTTGGTCCTGGCCCTGTTGTGGGTCTTGATCGCCGTGCGCGGCTTCATGCTGTACCGCCTGGTGATCGGACCCGACGCCGAATCGGCCGTCTTGCTGGGCGCCGCCCGCGCCTACGACGAGCTCTTGATCGTGTCGGTGCTGGCGCTGTCTTGCCTAAGTCTGTTCACGGTGCAGTCGGCGCGCGTCTTGGTCTATTTGTCAGCGCGGCCGGGCATGGCGCTGGTGCTCAGCTTCGCCTTGCTGATTTGCCTTTCGACCTTGATGCTCGTGCTGCCCATCGCGGTGCAGACCGAGTCGCACATTCGCATGCTGGACGCGCTGTTCATGGCCACCAGCGCGGTTTGCGTCACGGGCCTGGCAACCGTGGACCCGGGCACGACCTACACCGGATTCGGTCAAGCCACGCTGCTAGTCTCCGTGCAGCTGGGAGGCATTGGGATCATGACCATCGCGGCTCTGGCCGCGACCACGGGGCGTGGCTCCGTGCGCAGCCAGTCGCGCTATTCGCGCATGCTCCAAACGACCACCATTGCGGAGCTACGCAACTTGGTGCGCACGGTGGTCGTGACGGCCCTATTTTGCGAGGCCCTTGGCGTCCTGCTCCTGAGTCTCTTGTGGTCGCGCGATTCCAGGCTCGAGAGCCAGCCGATTTTGTGGCTGGCCACGTTTCATTCCGTTTCGGCATTTTGCAACGCCGGTTTGTCCTTGTACCCAGACAACTTGAGCAAGTTTCGGGGAGACGCTGCCACACTTGGCGTGATGAGCGTACTGATCGTGGCGGGCGGGGTCGGTTTCCCAGTGCTGCGGGAGTTGCTGGCGCGTTTGCTGCGCCGGTGGCGCGCCCAGCCGGACCCTAGCTTGCCACCCGTGCGCCTGAGTTTGAACACGCGCACTTCCCTATCCATGACAGCCCTCTTGCTAGCGGCTGGCTTTGCCGCTGTGGCGTTGCTGGAATCCGATCACTCGCTGAGTGACTTGCCCTGGTGGGAGCGAGCCCTGACGGCGGCTTTCACCTCCGTGACGGCGCGCACGGCCGGCTTCAACTCCGTCGACTACGGTGAGTTTCGGGTCGCTAGTTTGCTCGTAGTCATGGGGCTCATGTTCGTCGGCGGGGCGCCGGGCTCATGCGCCGGTGGAATCAAGACCACGACCGCCGCGGTCATCGGCGCGGCCTTGCGGGGCGAGTTGCGCGGCGAAGAGCCGCGCCTGTTCGGGCGCGCGCTCACCAGCGAAACCGTGCGCGCCGCAATCGCGGTCGCCGCGCTGAGCCTGCCCATCGCGTTGTCGTGTTTGCTGGTCCTGTCGCTCAGCGAGGACCAGGCCTTCGAGGATCTGGCATTCGAATCCATCTCCGCCTTCGGCACCGTAGGACTTTCTACGGGCATCACGGCCCAACTTTCCCCGCTAGGGAAGTTGGCCGTGATCGCTACCATGTTCTGCGGCCGCATCGGCCCCTTGACCATCGCCTTGGCGGTAGCTCGCGGGCGCCATGCTCCCAAAGTTCGACTGGCTCCCGAAGACCTGACCGTCGGCTGACGGCCAAACCATGGCAATACGCATCCTCATTCTGGGCTTGGGTCGCTTTGGATCGGCGCTTGCCACGAGCTTGGCCGCGCGCGGCGCGGAGGTTGTCGCCGTGGACAATGACATGGCCCACGTCGAAGCCATCCAAGACCTCGTGGCCCACGCGGTTCAGGCCGATGTCACCGATGTCGAGGCCCTGCGATCGATCGAGGCCTCGCGCTGCGACGCGGCCGTCGTGGCCATCGGAGAAGACTTTCAGGCCAACGTGCTGTGCGTGGCCGCGCTCAAGGAACTCGCCGCTCCCCGCATCGTTTCTCGCGCCCACGACGCGC
>JAKFYL010000040.1 GCA_021730845.1 Planctomycetota bacterium
GGCTCTTGACGCTCCGCTCGGCCGTGGGGCTCTCGCCCCCCGGCTGGAGCCTGCTACACGGCTCTCCGGCGATTACCGTGGCGGGACTTACGCCCGCTAGACCTGAACAGCTTTCAGGACGCGACATGCGCTCGATGCTATCGTTTCGTGAACGAACCGATGCGGATCGAAGACCTCACCAGGCGCGCCGCCCAGTTATGGCCAGAGGCTCCGGCGGTCGACGACGGGCAGCGCCGGCGCAGCTTCGCCCAGCTCGACCGGCGCAGCCGCGCCTTGGCGCGGGCGTTCGCGGAGCTTGGCCTCGAGCGCGGCGAGCGCATCGCGGTGATCTCTACCAACCGCGCCGAGTTCGTCGAAGCCTACTTCGCGGCCGCTTCCTTGGGAGTCGTGCTCGTGCCGCTGAATTGGCGGCTGCGAGCCGGAGAATGGAGCACGCTCGTTCAAGATGCGACCGCGCGTGCTGTTTTGGCAGAGGACCGTTTTTTCGCGGCCATCGAGGAAGTCAGGGCGCAATGCCCGCTGGTACGTCACTGGATTGGCCTTGGAGCAATCGCGCCCGGCTGGTCGAATCTGGAAAGCCTGCTCGCGAAAACTCTCCAAAGCGAGGACGTTGCCCCACAGCCAACGCGGCAGGCATGCGCGGAAGTCGCGATCCAGATGTACACCAGCGGAACCACCGGACTTCCCAAAGGGGCCATGCTCACGCACGGCAATGTCACTTCGCTGGTTGCGGCTTGGGTAGAAGAGCTAGCTCTTGGCGCCGCACCGGACTGCTTCTTGCAAGTGACGCCGCTGTTTCACGTGGGCGGCATGCTGCAAGTCATGTCCACGGTAGCCAGCGGCGCCAAGCTGTTGCTGCTGCCGGAATTCGCGGCCGCGCCGGCCTTGGAGTGCCTCACTTCCAAGAACGTCACCCACGCCTTGTTCGTGCCGGCCATGCTGCAGTGGCTGCTAGCGGAGAAGAATCTCCAGCAGCGCCGCTTCCCCGCGCTGCGCATGATCATCTACGGCGCTTCGCCCATTCAGCCGCGCGTGCTCGAGCAGGCCATGGTCGTGTTCGGCTGCGAGTTCTTGCAAGGCTATGGATTGACCGAAACCGCGGGAGTCGTCACGACCTTGCGCCCCAGGGACCATGCGCTCGCGGTCCAAGGTGTGCACCCGGAGCGTTTGCAAAGCGCCGGTCGCGCCTTGGCGTGCTGCAAGCTGCGGGTCGTCGATCCCGAAGGGAACGACCAGGCTCCGATGCAAATTGGCGAAGTCTGGGTGCAAGGACCGCAAGTGGGCCCTGGATATTGGATGCGGCCGGAGGCCACCGCAGCGGAATTCCAGGGTGGCTGGTTTCGAACTGGCGACCTAGGAACGCTCGATTCGGAGGGCTACTTGACCATCGTCGACAGGCTCAAGGACATGCTGCTGGTGGCGGGCGAAAATGTGTATCCCAGCGAAATCGAGGCGCGCCTGTGCACCCATCCGGGCGTGGCCGACGCGGCGGTGATCGGCATCCCCCACGAGCATTGGGGCGAAGAGGTGCTCGCCTTGGTCGTGCCCGCTGCGAGCGCGAACACGACCGGCAACGGCCTTCCGGATCCTCGCCAGTTGATTCAGCACTGCCGCACGCATCTGGCGCGCTTCAAGTGCCCGACGCGCGTGGAGTTTCGCGAGCACTTGCCGCGCAACGCTGCCGGCAAACTGCTCAAGCGCGAGCTGCGCGATCCGTATTGGCGCGGGCAGGCAAGAAAGGTCTGACGGGCCCACCGTCAGCAGGCCCAGGCATGCCGCCGGCCCTTTGCCGCGTTTTGCGCTTCGGGGTTAGGATGGATTGCCAGCCCATGCCCAGTCTCGCCCAGTTGACGCCCCTGATCGAGGAAGCCACGCAGGCCTTGGCCGGCAGCGTGAACGCCCAGACCGATCTTGGCACGCTCGACGGCTGGGATTCGATGGGCCTGGTGATCTTCATCGAATTGGCTCAATCCCAACTGGGAGTCGAACTGGCGGTGCACGACTTGCGCGCGTGCACGCGGCCGGGAGAGATCTTGGGCCTCATCGAGCGCGTGGCTGCAACTTGACTCTGCGCTCCGGTTGAAACTGCGCCTTCAAGCCTGCCTGGGAATCGAGCTCGTGGCCACTGGCTGCGCGCTGCCCAGTCAGCTGGGACTTGGAGCCGACGGCGCGCGCGCGCTCGAGAATCCGGACGCTTGGCGCTTGCTGCTAGGCGATCATTGGCAAACGCACATCGCCGAGCAAGGCTGGAGTCCCGATCACCCCTGGAGAGTTGGCGGCGTGCGCCGAAGAGAGTGGCTAGCCCGGCCGGGAATGCCGGCCGACATCGACCGACCCTTGGAGCGACTGGCCGTGCACGCCAGTCGTCAGGCCCTGGAGGCCGCGCGCTGGAGCGCGGACGGCTTGGACGTGATCTGTGCCGCCACGTCCACTCCCGATCGCGTAGGCGCCACGTTGTCGGCGCGCGTGGCGAGCGCCCTATCCAGCGACGCCGCTTGCATCGACGTTCGCGCCGGCGGCGCGGGGGGCCTGGAAGCCTGGATCCTCGCCGCAACGCTGCTTTCCACGGGCGCGCGCCAGGCCTTGGTCGTCGCCGGAGAAGTGCTATCGCCGTACCTTTCGCGCACGGATCCCCGCGCTAGCATGCTCATGGGCGACGGAGCCAGTGCGCTGCTGCTTCAACGTGTGGACGGTTCGCAATCGGGCATGCTCGGCGCTTGCATGGCGCATGCATCCCTTGCGGGCCGGCCCTTCACCGTTCCCGGATCCCTGCCGCCGAACTTGGCCGCCAAGGATCCAGCAGCGTTCCATTTGACTGCCTGCGACGCGCGCTACGCCGCCGAGCTGCGCGACGAGTGGCGGCGTCTAGGTGAAGAACTCGCGCACTTGGTCGGCCGCTCTGGTATGGAACGCCTGCATCTCATCGCATCCTGCGCCAGCCCGCGGCAAGCAAGCGCCCTGGCCCAGGGCATTGGAATTCCTCAACTCGCACGACTCAATGCCAATGCCGAGTGCGGCGTGCTGGGCGCCGCCGCTTGCGGCATGGCGGTGCATCGCACGCGAACGGAAACGGCGGAGTCGACGCGCGGATTCCCCTGGGCTGGGGTCGCCGCACTAGGCGCCGTGGGCGGCGGATCCCACCGTGCCGGCCTGATCTGGCGACAGGGTCCGTAAAGCCCAGAAAGCCTCTGATCCATGTGTTAGCCTTGAAGATGGCGATTCCGGGCAGCTAGCGCCCTTGCCATCCCATGAGTCGAATCCAGGTCGATGCACTCTTTTTCTCGTACTACGAGGACATCGACCGTTGGCACAACGACCACGTCGCCGGCGCGCCAGTGCTCAGCGCCACGGCTGTGCGGCCCGAGCGCGTCGACGACAAAGAGGATCATTCCGAGTTCAGCCGCTTGGTCAGCCAGTCCGTCGGCATCGACGGCGGTCTGTACGACATGCCGCGCTTTTGCTCGTGGGTGGCCCACGGCACCACGCAGCACTACCAGCGCTATAGCCCCTTTTCGATCACGCACCTATCGGGCTCCTACGTGCGCTCCCTGTGCACCCAGCACGGCTACGACGTGCGGCACGTCAACCACGCCACGCGCCTGGATCTGCCCGAGCTAGCGGACACCTTTGCACCGCGCTGGATCTTGCTGTCGAGCACGTTTCTTTCCGAAACCACGCGCATGCACGATGCGTGCAAGCGATTGCGCAAGCTGTGGCCGGAAGCCGGCCTGGCTGTCGGCGGACTGGTGTTGATCGAGCTCGAAAAGAGCATGCCGCCGGCGGCCTTCGCGCGCCTGCTCAAGGCCTGCGCCGCGGACGCCTACGTGCTTTCGCCCCAGGCCGAGCAAGCGCTGCTGCTCTTGCTGGAGTCAGACCCCAAGGAATTGGGCCGGCGCGCCATCCCGCACACGCTCGTGCGCGGCCCGAGTGGCTACCAGCCGGCGGGGCACCCACCGGAACACAACTTGGCCCTGGAAGACGCTTGGGTGCGCTGGTCGCGCCTGGACCCGGCCAGTCTGTACCACACCGTGCACACGCGCACGGCGCGCAGTTGTTCTTTCCGCTGCGCCTTCTGCACGTTTCCGCAGCTGCAGGGCGCCCTCGAACAATTGACGCCCGCCGCCTTGGAGCGCGAATTGTGCGAGCTGGAGTCCTTGGGGCACGTGCACTCGCTGGTCTTCACCGACGACACGTTCAACGTGCCGCCCGAGCGCTTCAAGGATATTTGCCGCACTTTGGCGCGCCACCAGCTGCGCTGGTATTCCTTCTTCCGCCCGCAATTTTGCGATGCCGAGACGGCCGAATTGATGCGCGCCGCCGGCTGCCAGGCCGTGTTCCTGGGCATCGAGTCGGCAGACAACGACATGCTGCGGCGCATGGGCAAGCCCGGAAGCATCGATAAGGTGCGGCGCGGCATCGAGCACTTGCAAAAGCAAGGCATCCTGCTGCACGCCAACTTCATTGTCGGCTTCCCCGGCGACGTTCCCGAGAACGCTCCCAAAATCGTCGACTTCTTGGACCAAACGGGCATCGACTTCTTCTACGCCTCGGCCTGGTTCAACTCCCCCACCGCGCCGGTCTCCAAGCAGGCGGCGGAGTACCAAATCGAGGGTCTGTACTACCGCTGGAAACACGCCACGATGGACTCGAGGCAAGCCATCGAGATCGAGAAATCGCTACAGCGCGCGCCCAAGCACGCCTTGTTCGCGTCCGAATACACGCAGTTCACGTTTTGGGGCGAGACCTTGTTCTATTGCAACGGGTTCGATCTGGCTCAAACACGCCAAATTTTCGCCACCTTCAACCAATTCACCGGTTGCGATACGCCGGCGGAGCAACTGCGCGCAAGACCGGAAGTGCAGGCTTTGGCTCGACTGTTCCAAGCGTACCCTCTGCCCGAGCCACCGCTGACCCACCGTTCGCCGATGACGCCTACGCCGATGGCGGGACCAGTCGGACCATTGGTGCGCTGACGGCTAGACCCCATGGAATCCGTCGACGTCCTCTTTTTCTCCTACTACGCCGACATCGATCGCTGGCACAACGACCTGCCGTCCGGCGCCGAAAAGCTGCCTCCGCGCGCGCCTCAGCCGGGAGCAACCGATCAGACCATGATGGGGCGCATCGAACGCCAGAGCGTGCGCATCGACGGCAGGCCCTATGACCTGGCGCGCTTCTTGTAGCTGGCGCGCTTTGGGAACACGCGCGAGTTTCGCAACTTCGACGCCTACACGCCCACGCACCTGTCAGGCGCGTACTACGAATCGCTGCTGGGAGCGAACGGCTACAGCGTGCACCACGTCAACTACGCCGATCGTTTGGTGGTCGACGATCTAAAGCAGCGCTTCGCTCCCCGTTTCGTGCTGTTTTCCACGACATTTCTAATCGAAGCGCCGACGATCCTGGATGGGCTGCAGCGCGTGCGCCGCGCTTTTCCAGATGCCTACTTGGTGATGGGTGGATTCATGCTGGGCGAGCTTGAGCGCGATTTGGGCCCGGAACGCTTCGCGCGCTTCCTCAAGGCCTGGGCCGCGGACGCCTACGTGGTCTCGCCGATGGGCGAAACGGCGCTCTTGGCGCTCTTGGCCTCGGGCGGGGAGCACCAGGGGCGCCTGGATCTGCCGAACACGTGGCTGCGCACTCCAGACGGCCAACTCACGCCGCCGCGCTCGAATCACGAGCCGGGCCTATCCATGAACGAGACTTGGGTGCGCTGGGACCAGCTCGATCCGGCGGGCCTGTACCACACGGTCCACATGCGCACGGCGCGCAGCTGCAAGTTCAAGTGTTCTTTCTGCAGCCTGTTCGTCATCGAGGGCGAACTGTCGAACGCCACTCCCCAAACGCTGCGCAGGGAGCTGGAAAGTCTGCGCAAGGTCGGCCACGTGCGCTCGGTAATCTTCACCGACGACACCTTCAACGTGCCGCAGAAGCGCTTCAAGGAATTGGTGCGCGTGCTCGCCGATTTCGACTTCGAATGGTACTCGTTCTATCGCTGCCAATTCGCCGACAACGAGACCGTGCGCATGATGAAGGACTCGGGCTGCAAGGGCCTGTTCTTGGGGCTGGAATCGGTCGACGACCAGGTGCTCAAGAACATGAACAAGGCCACCACGGTCGCGTCCTACGAACGAGGCCTGGAACAACTGAGGCGCATGGAAATACCGTTCCATGCCAATTTCATCGTCGGTTTTCCCGGCGACCGCGAGCAGAACGCCGAGCGCCTGGTCGAATTCGTAGATCGCTGGGACATTCCGTTCTATTCGGTGAGCCCGTGGTTCTGCGCGCCCTCGACCACGATCACCGACGAACGCGAGAAGTACGCCATCGAGGGCAACTACTACGACTGGCGCCACGCGACCATGGACTCGTCGCGAGCCATCGAGATCGAGCAATGGATGCCCAGCCAGCCCAAGCGGGCGGTCTACATGTCGCAATTGTCGACCGACCAGTTCTGGAGCCAGATCCTGTTCTACTCGCACGGCTACTCGATGGAGGAAGTGCGCAGCGCCGCGCGTGCGTTCAATCGCCTGGCTGGGCGCGACACGCCGTCAGGCGCCGTGTTCGCGGCGCCGGATTTCCAGGACTTGGGCCGGATGTTGCGCGCGCGCGAATTCGCCGCGCCAGCGCCCAAGGACCGTTTGCTCGCCGATCATGTTCGCCGCGCGCCTGTGTCAGCGCAGCCACAGTAGTCCGGCTTTTTGATCGCCAAGCAGCAAGCGGCGCCTGCCGCCGTGTGCGTCCAAGTGCACTCCAGCCGCCCAGCCGGGAGTGTCGAGCACGAAGTCGGACTGCAAATCGAAGCGCCGCGGCCTGGAAAGATCGATGCCGACCAGCCCCATGCGGCCCGCGGCGATGAAGGCGTACGTGCCGGCATGCGTGCGCTGTTCCAAGACCAGGTCCAAGAAGTTGCTCGCCTGGCCGTCGAAGACTTCGTTCGGGGCAATCCACGATCCAACTTCGACGGGCCCGCTGGGGCCATGTGCTTCCACCACCGCCAGACCCGTTACGAGATCGAGCACAGCAAGCAGCGGCGCGCCTTGGTGAACGAACCAAGCGCAAGCGATCGCGTGGCCGCCGGGAGTTGCTTTGTGAAACGTGCCCAAGGGCTGGGGTGCGCTGCCAGGCTCTGCTCCAAGAGCGAACAACACAGTCCGCGCGTGACCGCGGGCGGGACTGGATGGATCGCCATCGAACCCACAGGGCAGTGCTAGCCAGCGTGCGCCGTTTTCTCGGCGGTGCACGCTGGGTTTCCAGGTGTACAGGCGCAACGCATCGCCGCCTGTGTGCACCTGGGTACGCCACTTCCAGGCAACGCTCAGGGATTGTCCCGGTGGGCTCGCCAAGGCAACGCGAACCAGTTCGCCGGCGCTCGCACCAAGGAGTCCAAAGCGCGATTTCGCACAGGTGAGATACAAGTCGTCGCCGTCGATAGTGGAACTGAAATAACCCGACCCGCTCTGACCATCCTGGTCCGGCTCGAGCTGCAACGGCCACGCGCGCGTGCGCTCTGGATGCAGCGCATCGACTTGCGCGAGCCGCCAGCCATCCGGAGCGCCGGCCAGGCACCACTCGAGGCCGGACTCTTCGTCGATCCACTGCGCACCGACGAGCAACCCCAAAGGAGCCAAGGCGTGCGTGGCTGGATCTATGTGGATTCGGCCCTCTTGAGCCAGTCGCGGCCAGCCCGGCGCCTTGGAACCCGCCGAATCCACGCTCACGAGCACCAGGTCCGGATCTTGCATCGAAGGCACGGCGTCGATGACTGCCAGACCAACTGGGCGCTGCGTCAAGACAACTTCACCGCTTGCCTGCGCGGACTCGCTCTTCTCGAAGCTGCGCACCTGGAGGCCCTCACCCAGGATCTGCCCGAAGCACCAATCGCCGCGCGGAACCAGCGCCAGCCAGCCGCCGGTCTGGAGCCAGCGCCCGCGCTCGACCAAGCGCTGGCCCTCGAATTCGAAGCTGCACAAGCTGGCGCTTGGACCCAGGGCGCAGTCCGATTCGGCGATCGCGCCTACAGATAGCAGTGCATCCATGCGACCGCCGGCTCCAAACGGCGCTCCCTCCGCCATGGCCGCGGGACCCAAGTTGCTGCCGACGAAAAGCCGCCCCTCGTTCCAAGCGACGCGCGCGGCGTAGCTTGGTTCCCCGGCCTCACTTGTAGGAACAAGAGCCACTTGCATGCCGGGCGACCACGACTGGGCCAGATCGATCAGCGCCAAACCCGCGCCGTCCGCGGCCGCGAACAAGTGCGTTTCACTCAGCGCCAGGTCTCGAACCCAATTGGCGGTCAATTGGCAGTGGCGCGGCGCGGAAAACGCCTGGGCGCCAGGTCCGGGCCACACACGAGTCTTGGCGCTCGCGCGCAGATCGACCATGACCAGTCCGGCGTCTCCAAGCGCGACGAAGGCGCGTTCCTGATCGCCCACCACGGCCCAGGCCGTGCCCTCGGGCAGTTCGATCCACGATTCGCGGCGCAGCGAACGTGCGTCGTACACGCCAAGTCTGGAAGCATCTTTTGCAGCAAAGGTCGCCAAGATGCGCGTGCCCGCGCGCTCGACGTCGGTGCACCAAAGGCCGCGGCCGCGCTCCAGGACGCGCGGACTGTGTGCGCTGCCGGCAAGGTCCACGCACATGAGGCCCAGGCTCCCGCCCGCAGCGAACAAGCGCTGCTCATCGACGAGCAGGCTGTGGGCCCACACGCCCAGCGAAAACTCCCGCGTCAAGCGCAGCGTGGGCTCAGTCGCCGACTCAAACGACCATTCGCGCACTCCCGCGCCATCGGCCGACCACAGTGTTTTCCCCGCGGCATCTGCGGCGAGCGACGCAGGGTCACCGAAAGGGTAGACGGCGACAACGGCGGGTGCATGGTCCGGCCGGCAGGCGCCGAGGCAAAGCGCCAGGATCCACAGGCAAGTCGCGGCGCGAGCAGCGCCCAGCAGTCCGTGGTGAAAGTAGCTACTGCAGCTTGGCGCGCGATCACCCTGCGGCGTCGCGCTCGTCGGGTCGTGCCCAGCGGCCAGGAAGGCCGCGTCCGCCGCCCCGGTGTCGTGCTCCTTGCAGGGCGAACGCGCGCTTCGCCTCGCTACGCGACTTTCACCGCGGACTGCTAGATGCCCCAGCGGAAACCAAACTCGATCGCGTGCTGCTCGGTCTCCAATTCGAAATCGGCGCCGCTGACCCCGTCCTCGATCTCGATGTCCTCCACGGACAGGAAGCGATAGCCAACGCTCAAGGCCGAACGCCGCGAAACGCGCCAGGAGAGTCCGGCTTTGGCCTGCCAGGCTAGGAAGGGGCCGTCCTCGTCCACGAAGTCGTAGAGCGCGTCGCGCTGCGTGTCTAGGTCCATCCATGCGCCGCCGATTCCAGCGCCAGCATAAGCCGAGAGCCTGCCGCCCAAACGCAAATCGAAGGTTCCATTCAAGAAGGCTCCGCTCATGCCCACGTCGTCCAAAGCCACGATCGGGGCGTCGTCCCGAGCCTCCAGGCTGGACCACAAACCCTCGATCTCCAGATCGAAGTTCAGCGGATAGCGCTGCGAAAGCATGCGCTGGCCGATCGCGCCCGAAACCAGGTAGCCCTCGTCGAAGTCGATGTCTTCATCGGGTCCGGTGGAGTCCATGGTCGTTACCAGTCCCCCGTTGACGCGCAGGTAGGTACCGCCCATGGGGCGGTTCTGGGCGGCGGAACCACGTTCGGGCACTGCGATGAGCACCAGCGCCAAAGCAAACAGCCAGATGGATTTGGTCATGGGGATCGATGCGTAGGGACGTCTCTTGCCAGAGCGGCCTGGACGGGGAGTCCTGCATCCACAAGCATGACCCAAGATTGTCTTCTTGCGGGAAAAGTCTCCTGTTTGTGACCTTTTCCCGGGCTCCGACGCGGCCCCAAGGGAGGAAATTCTTTCCCCAGGAGGGTGCGCGCATCGGCTAGGGGGCTTACTCGCGCGCGGAGTCCGGCCGCGACCGAAACGCGGCCAAGGCGGCCTGCTCGGCGTCGCGCCAGGACAGGCCCTTGGCCCCCGCCAGCGCCACGATGTCGTCGTACTCGGGGGTGGCATCGAAAGCCGAGCGCGCGCCGCCGACGGCCCAGGGGCGGCGGCGAATTTGGAAGCGAACGCTTTTCCCCAGCACCGCAACCAGCACGCTTTCGCGCTGCAACTCGCTGCGCTCCTTCAAGGACCAACGCAGCCCAAGACTGGCGCTGTGGTCAAAGGCCGCGCGTTCGAGGTCGGCGCGCTGCTCCTGGCGCACGAGTGCGGAGACGACGACCCCCGGCCGATCCTTCTTCATTTGCACTGCGTGCGACCACGCTTCCAGCGCGCCGGCTTGGCGCAGGCGGCCGAGCAAGTGCCCTACTTCCTCGCCGGTCATGTCGTCGAGGGTGCACTCCATGAGCCAAGCCATGCCCCGCGGGACACTTGCGCCCGCTTCCGCTTCTGATCGGGGACCGGACGATGCAGCGCGATCTGCGCTCGTCACGCGTCCCAACTGCACGCGCAAGATGTTGGGCGGCCCGTCCTTGGGATCGCGGTGACCTGCGCCGTAGCCGATCCTCTCGCTCACGAAATCTCCAGGCGCTTGGAACTCCCCCACCAGCTCGGCGAGCAGAGCGGCCCCCGTGGGCGTCAAGCGCTCCCCCGAGCCGCCGCCCAAGTGGTGCGGCATGCCGCGCAGGATTTCCGCGGTACCCGGCGCGGGTACCGGCAATTGGCCGTGGGCACACTCCACGGTACCTGTGCCGGTGACGGGCGGCGTGGAAAAGACCGCGGCGACTTCCAGGCGCTCCACAGCGAGGGCTGCTCCACACACATCGATCAGCGCGTCGACGGCTCCGACTTCGTGGAAATGCACTTCCTGCAAGCCGCAGCCGTGTACATGTGCCTCGGCGCGCGCGATGCGCTCGAAAACCTGCTTGGCCGTGTTCTGCGCGCGCGGCCCCAGCAGGCTGGCGCGCTCGATCAAGCGCTGGCAATCGGCCAGCCCCCGGTGGACGCTGTGACCACTTTCGAACGTGCGCACGTCCAGCAACACACCCGAAAGAGACCCGCGCCACGCGCGCTCGGTCGTCAGGGCACATTCCGAGCCGACCAACTGTCGCGCCAGTTCGCTGAGCAACGGCAATGTAAACCTGTGGTCCGAAAGGTCGAGCAGCGCCGCTAGGAACATGTCTCCGGCCATGCCCGAAAAAGGCTCGACAAAAAGGGCCGTGCGGGCGGCGGCAGGCTGGGGAGTAGAGGCGAGGCTCACGCTGTCCTATGTTCGCTGCTCGCGCGGCGCTTGGCAAGCAAGCTCAGCGCCCGTGCCTTGTGGAACTCGAGCCGGAGCTAAGAAACATGATCACGAAACGATCCGCTAGGGAACGCGGCCACGCGCACCATGGTTGGCTCGAGGCCTTCCATACGTTTTCCTTCGCGGATTACTTCGACCCGCGCTTCCTAGGCTACGGCCCGCTGCGCGTGATCAACCAGGATCGAGTGGAGCCCGGCCAAGGCTTCCCCACACACGCTCACCGTGACATGGAGATCGTGACCTACGTGCTCGACGGCGCGCTGGAACACAAGGACAGTCTGGGCAACGGTTCGCGTATCGTTCCCGGCGAAGTGCAATTCATGTCCGCCGGCAGTGGCGTCACGCACAGCGAATTCAATCCCTCGCCCACCCAGGTGCTGCATTTGCTACAAATGTGGGTGGTTCCCGCGCGACGCGGCGGCGTGCCGCGTTACGAGCAACGCACGCTCGCCGCTCAAGCGCGTCAGTCGAGGCTCGCCACGCTGCTTTCCCCCGACGGCCGCGATCAATCGATCGTCATCGGACAGGACGCGGTCCTGTACGCCAGTTTGCTCGACGGATCCGACCGTGTGTCATGGCAGCCAACACGCGGGCGCAGGGCCTGGCTGCATCTGGCCAAAGGGAGCTTGGAGTTGAACGGCCAACGCTTGGAGGCCGGCGACGGTGCGGCCATCGAGAACGAAGACAAATTGGAGTTCGCGCGCGCCCAGCGGGCGGAGTTCGTACTCTGGGACCTGCCGCAGGCTTAGGAATTACCAGCCCAGAAGGACAGCCGATTCATGACCCAGGAAGCCACAACTCGTTTTCCCATCCACGCACTGCTCTCCAAGCGCTGGAGTCCGCGGGCACTTTCCACGCGCAGCTTGAGCTCGCCCCAGGTCGGGAGCCTGTTCGAAGCCGCCCGCTGGGCGCCTTCCAGCTACAACGAGCAACCTTGGGTGTTTCTTGCGGCAACCGACCAAGATCCGGCCGGCCACGCCAAGCTGGCCGCCTGCTTGGTGGAGGGCAATGCCTGGGCGCGCCGCGCGCCGCTTTTGATTCTGGCTGTGGCCAAACTTGCTTTTGCGCGCAACGCGAGCCCCAACCGGCATGCCCAGCACGACGTCGGTCTGGCGGTCGAGAACTTGATGCTCGAAGCTTTTGCGCAGGGGCTCGTGGCCCACGCCATGGCTGGATTCGATTCCGGCCGCGCGCGCGAGCACCTGAACATCCCCACGGGCTACGATCCGCTGACCATGATCGCCGTCGGATACCAGGGCCCGGCGGAGCAGCTGCCTGAAAACCTGCGCGCCGCCCAAACGGCGCCGCGCGTCCGCAAGCCGCTTTCCCAGGTCGTCTTCGGCGCCGGCTGGGAGCACCCGCTGTCGGTACTCTCTTAGCGTTCTGCGTCTGCAACCCCGCCTGAGCCGCGCCCGCCCGCGTGAGCCAGCACGATGGCATCCACGGCTTTGGCGCCGGCTCGGCGCAGGGCACGCGCGCACTCTTCCAGCGTGGCTCCGGACGTGACGACATCGTCGACCAGCCAGACGTGAGCGCCGCGTACACGCGCGTGCTGCCGCCAACGGACGCGGAACAAGCCGCGCACGTTGGCAGCGCGCGAGGCGCAACCGGGGCTGCCTTGGGGAAGACTGTCGCTGGTTCTCTTGAGGGCCCACGCCGCGTGCAGCCCCAAATGGTCCGCTAGCGCCCGCGCCAAGAGTTGCGCCTGGTCATAGCCGCGCTCCAATCGTCGAAACGGATGCAGAGGCACGGGCACGAAGATCTCGCGTGGCGCTAGGGGCCGCCAGACGCCCTTGGAATCGCCGGTCAGGTGGGCCAGACCTTTTTGCCAGCGCAGAGCAAGCAAAGCCGCCAAGGGATCGGCCAAGTCACGCCGCCCTCCATGTTTGAGCGCCAACACGCACTCGCGCAGGCTGGGGCTGTCACGGTAGTCGCCAAGGGCCAGGGTCCGACTGGGACCGCGCGGTTCTCGCCGGCATGTCGCGCAGCGTTCGCCATCTGGAAAGGACCCCGGTAGCGGGCCATCGCAGCGCCCGCAGCGCGGTGGATCGGGCCCGATCCCCAGCGCATGCTCGGCGCAAAACAGCCCTTGTTCCGCGCCCCTGTTGCACACCAGGCACAGCCGAGGCGCAAGCATGTTCGCGCCATCGCGCGTTGCTTCGACGAGTTCGTCGCGGGCCAGTCTCAGGGCACGCCGGGCGAAGGCGCCGATTGCGACCGAGGAAAAAGAAAGGGGCACACAGTTCTCGATGCCCGACCAACGACCCAAGTATCAGTCTTCCTCGAATTCGCTCTCGGTCGCCAGCGCGGCCTTCATGGAAATCTTCGTGGGCTGGATGCGCTCGACGTTGGGCAGGCCCGCTGCCTTGCGCACGCGCGCCACGTACGCCTCGACGGTGTCGTCCTCGCGCTGCTCGACGCCAAAGAGATCGCCGATTTCGCGCGCCAGGGCCGCATCCGTGTCCAGGCGCCCACCGGCGCGTTGGATCCAGCTTTCGACATGCCGCTTGAGCAGGCGCCGCGCCCACCACCACAAGCCCAATTCGCCGATCAGCACCGTGATCAGCACCGCGCCGACCCAGAATGTCGCCGAACGCGCATGCTCGGGCGAGCTGTCGAGATGCGCAGCGAGCCCCATGCCCACCGCGCACAGCAGGAACAGGAACCCCAAAGCCATCTGCGCGCGACCGAAAATGGCGCCCTTGGCGGCGCGCAGCGCGTTGCGCTCCCCACCGACGCTCGAACTCAGCCCAGCAAATGGAGCTCTCGCCAAGAATGCAACGGCAAGCAGGAACACGCCCGAGAGCGCACACATCCATGCGCCCACCGTCAGATTCGGCAACCAGCTCGAGCCGGCTTGCACCAAGGCGATTTCCCCCGCGGCCATGGTCCCAAAGCTAGGGCTCTGGATGGGCCCCTGGCAAGCACGGGAAAACCAGCGCTCGGGAACGGCCCGCCGCGCGGTAGGATCGCTGCTCCATGTCCCCCGACGCAAACGCGAGCCAGGCCGATTTTTTCGGCCACGACCCCGCCGCGGGCGTGCGGGAACTCGCCCGGGCGCTGCGCTTGTCCTTGGAGCCCCAGGCCGAAAAATTGTTGGCCCAGCAGCTTGGCGCGATCTTGCGCGACTTCCAAGCATCCGCGAGCAGCCTCGAATCTCCGGCCGCCGCGCCGGTTGTTTGGGCCGCCCCGGCGGCCCTGCGCGCCGACCTGGTTCGGCCTTCGAATCTGGCGCGATAGATCCTGGCCGGTGCGCACCGGCGTGAAAGCGAGTATTTCGTAGCGGCCGAGCCGATCCCCGCTTCGCCCGCCGCCGGCGAGCAAGAGCGCTAGGAACGAGCCGGGCCCAAAAACGCGTGAACTCCCCTTCTGGTGATCTGCGCGGTGATTGGCGCAAGGAATGGCCCCGTCTCGACGCCACGGCCCTTGCACAGCGCATCCGTGCAGGCGCGATCGATCCCGTCGAAGCCTGCCAAGAGGCGCTGGCGCGCGCGCAAAATGCGGGCAAGGCTTGCAACGCCTTCTTGGATTTGGTGCCGGAGCAAGCCTTGCTCCTCGCCCAAGAACGCCGCCAAAAGTTGGCGCGCGGCCAGACTCATGGGGCGCTGTTTGGAGTTCCCATCGCGCTCAAAGCCAATCTGTGCTGGCAAGCTGCTCGAACCAGCTGTGCAAGCCGAGCGCTGGAACATTGGCGGCCGCCCTACGACGCGACTGTCGTCGCGCGCCTGCTCGACGCCGGCGCCGTGCCCATCGGCCTGACGAACATGGACGAATTCGCCATGGGGTCCTCGGGCGAGAATTCGGCTTTCGGCCCGACCCTTCATCCGGGCGACCAAGCTCGCGCCCCGGGGGGCTCTTCCAGCGGCAGCGCCGCCGCGGTCGCGGCCGGCATCGTGCCCCTGGCGCTGGGGTCGGACACCGGCGGATCCGTGCGCCAGCCCGGCGCCTTGTGCGGCCTAGCTGCGCTCAAGCCCACATGGGGTTTGGTCTCGCGCTTTGGATTGGTGGCCTTTGCGTCCTCGCTGGATGTGATCGGTCCCATGGCGCGCTCGGTTAGGGACTTGGAACTCGCGCTGGAAGTCATCGCGGGCGCCGACCCCATGGACGCAACCTGCCTCGATCTTCCCGCTCCGCGGCGACAAGGCGAGTTCCCGTGGAAAGGCGCGCGTCTAGGCGTGATCGGACAGCAGCGCGGCGTTGCGAGTCCCGCTACCGAACAAGCCGTGCAAGCAGCGCTCGAGCGAGCGCGAGCGGCCGGAGCCGAGGTGATCGCCATCGACATGCCGGAATTCGCTCACGCGTTGGCGCCGTACTACGTGATCTCCAGTGCTGAAGCAGCCAGCAATCTGGCGCGCTACGACGGCTTGCGCTACGGCTTGTGCTCGCCGGCCACCAAGAGCACCAGCGGCGTGGACGCCACGCGCGGTGCAGCCTTCGGGCCGGAGGTACGCCGGCGCATGTTGATCGGCTCGTTCGCGCTCTCGGCCGGCTACCAAGATCAGTGGTACGGCAAGGCCTTGCGCGCTCGAGCGAACATCTCCCAAGCGTTCGCGCGCAGTTTCGGCGAAGTGGATTTCTTGGTCAGCCCCACCAGCCCGACCACGGCTTTTGCACTGGGCGAAATGCGCGCCGATCCGCTGGCCATGTACAAAGCCGATCTGCTCACTCTCCCGGCTAGCTTGGCCGGGCTGCCGGCAGTGAGCATTCCCTGCGGCCTAGAGCGATTTGACGGTCACGCCGCGCTACCAATCGGCTTGCACATCACCGGCCCCAGCGGGAAGGACCAAGGCGTGCTGGCCTTGGCGCGCGCCTTCGAGAGTTTGCTTCAGGACTGCACGGGCGGCCGGCCCGCAAACGGCCAGCAGGAGCGAACGTGAGCGGCGCTTGGCAAACCGTCATTGGCCTGGAAGTGCACTGCCAGCTGGGCACGGCCAGCAAGTTGTTTTGCGGCTGCGCCAATGCGTTTGGCGCCGCGCCCAATTCGCTCATCTGCCCCGTGTGCGCTGGGCTCCCGGGCGCCTTGCCCGTGCTCAACGAACAAGCGCTGGATTTGGCTCTGCGCGCCGCCGTGGCGCTAGGCTCGCGCGTGCCGGAACGCTCCTGGTTCGCGCGCAAGCACTACTTCTACCCGGACTTGCCCAAGGGCTATCAAATCACGCAGTACGAAGCACCGCTGGCCTTGGGTGGCCAGGTGGAATTGGAAGATGGCCGCTCGGCACGCCTGACCCGCATCCACATGGAAGAAGACGCCGGCAAGTTGCTGCATGCCGCTGGCGGCGCCACGCGCATCGACCTCAACCGCGCCGGCGCGCCCTTGATCGAGATCGTGGGCGAACCGGATCTGGCGTCGGCAGCGCAGGCGGCCCAGTACTTGGAGCGGCTGCGCGAAATCTTGCAGTTTGCCGGCGTCAGCGCTTGCGACATGGAAAAGGGCGAACTGCGCTGCGACGTCAACGTCTCGGTGCGGCGCGAGGGCGCTGCCCTGGGCACGAAAGTCGAGCTGAAGAATCTCAACTCCTTCAAGCACGTACGCGCAGCGATCGAGTTCGACACGCAGCGCCAAATCGAGCTGCTCGCGCGCGGCGAAGCCGTGCGCCAGGAAACGCGCCAGTTCGATCCCGAGCGTGGCCAGACGCGGCCCATGCGCGACAAGGAGAATGCCCACGACTACCGCTACTTCCCGGAACCGGACCTGTTGCCCTTGGACGTGGGACCCGCGCAGCTGGAGCGCGCCACGCGCGCCGTTCCGGAGTTGCCGGTGCCGCGGCGCTTGCGCTACGAAAAGGCGCTAGGACTTTCGCCCAAGGACGCGCGCACGCTGACGGCGTCGCGCGTGGTTGCGGACTATTTCGAAGCGGTTTTGCGTCAAGGCGCGCCGCCGCGCGACGCGGCCAATTGGATCGCCAACGACGTCGCCGGTCTGCTGCTGGAACGAGGGCAGGACCTGGATTCCTTGGGCCTGGCGCCTTT
>JAKFYL010000051.1 GCA_021730845.1 Planctomycetota bacterium
CTAGTGGGTTGATTCAGAAGTTCGCAACATATGTCGAGCCCCGCAGCCGCGTCAGCTAGGCGCGCCGACGACGCGTATTCGCTGCAATACTCGGAGGAGGCGCAACGACGCTGGCGCGTGCGAGGGGCCGAAATATGTTGCGAACTACTGAATCACCCCACTAGCTCGCGAGCCACAATTACACTCTTGGCATGACCAATCGTTCGTCCCGCAAATCCACGGTTGTCGTCCTGCTTCTGATCCTGATCGCGCTCGCCGCTTTGTTTGCGCGCTGTTCGTGCCAAGAGGAAGTGCCGCAAGCGCCGGTAACGAATTCGGTTACGACTGCCCCGCCGAGTCCCGCAGAGCCCAAGGCGGCCGAGTCCGCGCCGACCGCGGCCGCCCCAATCGAGAAGCTGACGCCTGCGACGGTGACCGTTCCCAATCGCGTAACCGCGGGCGCACGATTTTCGGTTGCTTGGACCGGGCCCGACAACACCGGAGATTACGTCACGATCGTGCTCGGCCAGAGCCCTGCCAGTACATACGGTGACTACCAAGAGACGGCGCAGGGGGCAGTGCTCGAGCTCACGGCACCGATCGACGCGGGCGCCTACGAGGTCCGTTATGTCACTGGCCAATCGCGCACGGTATTGGGGCGTGCCGTGGTCGAAGTCGTGCCGGCCGAGGTCACGCTCGAGGCGGCAGACGAGGTTGGCCTGGGAGCCGAACTCTCGATTCGCTGGGTTGGCCCGAACAATTCCGGTGACTATGTCACGATCGTCCCGAAGGACGCCCCCGACAGCGAGTACGCCAACTACACGACCACGGACAAGGGCTCACCCTTGACCGTGCGCGCGCCAACGGCGGCCGGCGCAGCCGAAGTGCGCTACGTCGCCGCTCAGGGCCGCAAGGTGCTCGCGCGGCGCGCGGTTCAAGTCACCATGCCGAACGTGACACTCTCTGCCCCCACCGATGCGGTGGCCGGATCGACGATTCCAGTGACGTGGACAGGTCCTAGCAACCCGGGCGACTACATTACGGTCGTCGCTGGCGGCACGCCCGATGGCAAGTACGGAAACTACACGCCGACGACCAAGGGGTCGCCCCTGGACTTGCTGCTGCCGGTGCAAGCCGGCAGCGCAGAGCTGCGCTACATGACCGGCCAGGGCAACAAGGTGCTCGGCCGCCGCGAGCTGAAGATCACGGCCGCCGTCGTCAGTCTTACCGCACCGGAAACAGCTGCGCCCCAATCGCTCGTAAACGTCGAATGGACCGGACCGAACCATGCCGGCGACTACATCACGATCGTTCCCCAGGCGACTCCGGACGGCCGCTACGGCAGCTACACGCAGACGAGCACGGGCTCGCCGCTTGCCGTCAAGGCGCCCAAGGAATCCGGCGACGCCGAGATCCGCTACATGAGCGGACAAGGCGATCAGGTGCTCGCGCGCCGGCCCATCCAGATCGTTCCCTGAGTGAGGGCGAGCTGCGCGGTGTGAGACCCACTGCACGGCCGGATGCACGCCAAACAGGCGACAGCCTCGATGCATGCGCGTCGAGGCCGTCACCTGTGAAGCGGCGACTGCAAGCACGCCTGGCACCAATCGAGATGTCGTCTAGGGCGCGATCTTGGCTTGGATGCCTCCGGTCAGGCCGAGGTTGTTCGGCGCGCTGAAGCCGTTGTCGCGGGACCAGAACTGCAGGAAGAAGTTCATTCCGGCCGACAGGCCTTCGCTGGTCATGAAGGATTGGTCCACCAGGAATTGGTAGGCGCCCTGGCAGGGGTTCGTGCCGCCAATGTTGACCGCGCTCTGAACGGCCGTGCGGTTGATCGGACCGCCCAGGCACAGCGTACCGCCGAAGAACGGCGTCGAGGCAGACGTCACCGACCAGATCATCATGCCGTTCTGACCCGGGAGCCTGTTGGCCGCGGTCACTCCCATGCCCACTCCCAGCGACATGGTCGCGGTCCCGGTCACCAGGATGTAGGACGTGCAGCCTTGCGAATTTGCTTTCGGAGTGCAGTATTCGGTTGGCGCCGGGGCATTACCCAGGAACAGGCGCAGGTATCCACCTGAGCTGGCATAGGTGCTGCCAGCAGTGCTAGCGCCCGCCACATCCGTTGCGCCATCGCCATTGAGGTCGCCAACGGAGGCCACGCGCGCCCCCATGCCTTCGATCACCGCGTAGCCGATCCACGAAGCCAGGCTTACGCCGATCTGCACCGAGAACACGTCCACCTTGCCGGCGAATATTGCCGGGCCGTTGTCATAGCCGAACGAAGCAACCAGGATGTCCCCACGGCCGTCCATGTCGAAGTCCTTCACGCCTGCGATCGAGTTGCCCAGGAAGTCGAGAGAAGTGCCCAGCTTTTCGGCAGCGCCAACACCGATATAGCTGCGGATCTGGTTGAAGTTCGCGCCCGAGTAGATGAAGACTACTCCAGCCTTGGGATTCGGCCCAGTCGAAAAACCGGATGCTCCTATGGCGAAGTCGGGCTTTCCGTCCTCGCTCTTGTCGCCAGCGTTGCACGCGTGCCAGCCGACGCGATCGCCGGCGGTAGCGCCGGTGACGGTCTTCAGCAGCGAGCCGTTCGCCCCCGAAAACACGTACATCTTGCCTGCATCGGCCGTTGTCGCACCGTCCCACTTGGGCGCGCCGACCACCAGATCGGGCCCGCCGCCGCCGTCCATATCGTCGACTGGGGAGATGCCGTGGCCCAGTTGTTGGTTGGCTTGTCCGGAAATGTCGAACAAGGGCGCTTGGGCCAGCGCCAGGCCGCTCACGGAGGCGAAAAGGGGTAGAACTCGGAGGATTCTCATGGACTGCAGTGCTTCGGTTGGAGGAGCCCAACAACGAGCTCTACCAGTCACACCCCAGGCCGCGGCCGGCCGTTAAGTCATGCGTGAAATCTCTCCCCCCCGGAAGCTGTTAGAAACCCCGCCTGGCCCATTTAGGACGAGGAATACCCAAGTCTGCCCGGGGAGGAAAGACCCTCCTACGGCCGCGACCTGCCGGTAGTAAGAGGGCCGCATCGGCCGCTAGGTGGGAAACGCTCGATTGCTCGCATTCCACTGGGGGCCGGGTAAGCGCGTGTGGCGCAGTCACGGAATTCTGCGGCCCAACCCCATAGAGCCCCAACCGTACTGCGCCGGATGCGCGACCGCCCTCAGACAACGATCCCTGGTCCGCCGGTGTAGTTGAGTCCAGAAAACACCTGGCCAACTTGAGAAGACGGAAGTCCCAACCGGTTGACCAGAATCTCGGCCAGAAGGAACCGATAGTCCTGGTTCACCTCCAAGTTGCCGTGGCCGTCAAGCAGCTGCGCAATGGGTGTGTTTGCTGTACTCCAACCCTGGTCGTGTACGAGTCCACCTTGCACGCCGGCCCCCATGACGAGCCAGCAATTTCCCGCACCGTGATCCAATCCGCCGCTGTTTCCGTTGGCCGCCAAGCGGCGGCCGAATTCGCTCATCACCAGAAGTATGTAATTGTCAGCCAGACTGGCTTGCTGCATGTTGTTCTCGAAGGTCGCCAAACTCTGGGACAGCACGCTCATCATCGAGAAGAACCCGTTTCCATGAGGATCGTTTGAGTTGTTGAGTGGATGTAGACCAGAGTGATGATCCCAGCCATCGAAATCGAGCATGACAGTGCGCAAATCCAAACCTGTAAGCCCAAGCGCCTGCCTGCGCAACAACACCTCGGTGCGTCGCAGTTGATCGCCGAATACGTGATTCGGATAGCCGGCCGCGGACCAGTTCGTGATCTGTTGGAACAGGCTGATGGCGCTGAGCGTAGAGCCGCCTGCCTCCTTTTCCGGACTAGGGGTACTTGCACGGCCGAAGGTTGCCGCGAGTTGTACCTTCATTTGCGGTCGTGAGTCCGCGGAGTGAAGCAGGTCGGGCAGATCATAGTTTTGGGTGTCTTGCACGGTCAGAGTCTTGGGTGCCCCGCGCAACGTCCAGGGTTGAATGTTGCCGTGGTTCATACCCAAGAGCAGCTGCGTACTATTCTGGTACCGGTGATCCATGAAGCGTCCCAGCCAGCCAGTACCGGGCACGGTGGGATTCGAACTGTCGCGCCCGGACTCGACGAACACATTGGCATCGAAGTGCGACAACGAATTGCCCGGCGCGCCAATCCGATGCACGAATGCCAGGCGCCCAGCCTGGTAGAGCGGATACAACGCTTGCCCGGCCGGTCCAAGGGCAAAGAACCCGTTCAAGTTAATGCTTCCGCCCGAAGGCGGGGGCGGAACTTTAAGCGCGCCTCGCGAGGACTGGTAGAAAGTGTCTGCCGTCGGCGCGACCAAGGACAGCCCGTCCATGCCGCCCCTCAGGAAGACCACAATCAGTGTGGGGTACGGGGCCGCATTGGGTGCCGCTGAACCTGAACGGGTAGCGGCAAGGGGAGCCTTGGCCAGGCCTAAACTCGGAAGGGCCAGGAGCTGACGCCGCGAGGGCATCACGGTGGCGGGCGTGGTATTGGTATTGGTTTTCATGACGGATACGGAGGGTCTGGAGCCTAGAAGCGTTGGAAACTGGGAAGCGAGGCGGCCAGGCTGCATGCGTGACGCGCGATCACGGGTTTGCTGAACTGGCCCGTGGCTACCAGGGCGGTCTTGAAGGACGCGATGGCCTGCTTGTCGGCGGGATCCATGGCTCCGGAGCCCACGAGCATGTCCTCGATTAGGCCCGGCAAGTTGTCAGGAGCGATGTTGTCCAGCGAAAACTCATTCGGATCGCCGGTTAGCATCTGTGCTAGCTTCGCGTCATCGAGCACGACACCGTTGATGCCTGGAATGCTGTCGCCCTGGCGATCGAAGAAGCGCTGGCAGAAGCTCCAGCGCGGAAGCAAGTTGCTAGCCCAGGCTTGGGCATCGACCGGATAGCCGTCAGGAGTGCCCCAGGCGAAAGGCGAGTTGCCCATACTTTCGAGTTCAACCACGAGCCTCTCTGCGCCTTGGTGGAACTCCAGACTCGCTTCCGTCGCCCGGAACAAGGAGCACATCAGCTCGTAGGGTGTCTTGAACTTGAGGCTTGGATTGGCTGGGCCGACGATGTTGGCTGATTGGATATAGCTTGGGCTAAGTATCAACCGCAGCATTTCCTTGATGTCACCACCCGTCGTCAAGTACACCTGCGCCACGGCCGCGACCTGAGCTTGCGTCGGTTGCGGAGTGAGGAACCAGCGCAACATTTTGAAGGCCACAAAGCGTGCGGTCTTGTCGGCCACGAATTGCCCGTTGGGCACTACGAAGGTGGGGTCGGCTAGATATCGCAGCAGCGTCTTGCCTTCTTCCTCGGGGTTGAGCGCGTCCTCGATTTCCAGATCCAGAATTTTCTTTTTACCGGATACGTGGTTGTTGGAATCGAAATGGAATTCGCCCCAATTGGAGCCCATGTCCTGTGGATACAGTGGCCAACCCGGCATGCGAATTCTCCAGCCGCTCATGATTTTGGCCGCGGCAATGACGTCCTCCTGCGTGTAGTTGTTGGGGGGACTTTGGAGCACCCGATCTTTGGGCGCCAGTGTGTGGAGCTCCAGCAATTCGCGGGCGTAGTTTTCGTTGATGACTGGCAGAGGTGGGGTTCCTGACCTTACCCCGTTGAGGTAATTGTCCAAGTAGAACAGCATGGCCGGACTGCGCGCACTCGCCAGCAACAAGGTGTGGAACTTGCCCATCGCATTGGGGCGCACGACGGTCTTGTCATCCCAGTGCTTCAGGATTTGGCCAGCCTCGCGGTCGAGATGGATGGATAGGTGGTTGGACCACAGCTCCACCAGCCGGTCATGCAGCCAGTTCCTGGTATGCACCGAGCGTCCAATCGTGGCCCAACGCAACATGTGACGGGCGACTCCGTATGGCTGCGATGGTGCACAAGAACCCGGTAGGGAAGGATCGACGAAGTTGCACGGAGGGAGGTTCAAGTACGTCATCAACGGACTGACCCAAGTGTCCGCGGTCGTATCTGGAAGGGTTGGCGCTATGTCGAGCAGCAAGTCGCGGTACGCCGCCGGTGTCGCGTTTACGGCCAGCAGATAGCCCATTTCGGTCCGGTTGTAGCCGCGCGTCATGCGTTGCATCAGGAAGTTCAGGTCGGTGCGCGCGCCTAGGTTCACAGCAGGTCGCGCATAAGCGCTCGCCAGCAGCCGGGATCCAATGGCAACCGCTGCGGCGGTGCCCCCGCTAGCAGCGAGGAACCCTCTACGGGTTGCGGTGAACTTGGATTCGGTGGAAGCCGGCTCCGCCGGCACGGTAGACGTCTCGATGGACTTCATTGGAAGTCTCCTAGAACGGGGCCTTGAGATTCGGGTGCATGCGCGTTCGCGAAAAAACGTACACGCAGAAATTCCCCAGCAGCCCGCCAACTTGTTTCAGGAAAACCGGCCAATGCCGGCGGCCTCGATTGTCCTGAATCGGGCACTTTGCCCGAGCGGCACACTACGGGCGGAGAATCGTCAGTTCGCCGGGCACGAGCTGCACGGCAAGGCGCCCGATTTCCTCCCCTTTGGCGTGAAGCACCAACATGCGCGCCGTCTCCGGGGCGGCATAGGTCTCGCTCACTCCGTCTCGAATGGTGCCGCGCTCGGGCAGCCCGATCATCGGGCCTTGCAACTCAATGACTTGGGTGGGCTGACCTGACTCATCCAGGAACGAAAACTGGTCCGCCTGCTCAGCCAAGGGCGTCCGTTCGACCTTCACTGGGCAGCGCCTAGAGACCACGATCTCGAGTTGGTCGAGCTTCGCGCTTGCAGGTGGTTGCCAATTCATGATCAGAAAAATGCTCTCGCCCATGAGCCGCAAGCGCAGGGAACTTGGATCCACCGGCCCCAGATCGAATTGTCCTTGCTCGCCTGTAACGACGGAACGCACGATGCTCGGGTCACGGGCGCCCTCGGGCAAGTGCGCCAGGTGTAGGTCGAGCCCCGCCACGCCCTGACCGGCGCCGGAAACCACGCGTCCCGCGACGCGCGTCAAGTCGGCGGCGGGCGGCATCTCGATGCGCACAGCCTTGCTCCCGCTTGCCACTTCGCGCACCACCGCATAACGCAGAGTGCGCGTGTCGAGCGCAGCTAGGTCGTAGGTACGAGCGGTGAGGCCCTCCACCACGAACCGACCGTCCGAGGAAGAATTGGCGATAGCCATGAGCAGTCCGCCGCGCAGCATCTGCTCCAGGGAAGCGTCCAGCCCGAACTCGGTTTCGCCAACGCGCTCCTTGAT
The DNA here is from genome assembly GCA_021730845.1 of Planctomycetota bacterium. GTDB lineage: Bacteria > Planctomycetota > UBA1135 > UBA1135 > JAKFYL01. Next base: position 7,211 of record JAKFYL010000051.1, read on the forward strand.
CATCCCAAAGGGCGTCTCATCGAGCACGCTGAGCGTGGCGCCCGCAACGCCGGTTCCATCGGCCTCAACCACCCGGCCACCGATTGCCAGAGAGCCGCGGGCTAGCACGAGGCGGAAGTCGCGCGGCACAAGATTCTGGCGCACTTCTTCGACTGTGGGTACGGGGACTTCGGCGGGCAAGTAGCCGTATTTCACGGCCCGCAACAAGCTGCGTGCATACTGGGGCCTTGGAAGGTTCGTCTGTTGTTCGCCGGGGGGATCTTCGTGTGGCAGTGGGGCGAACAACGCTGAATCCAGGTTCAACACGAATCGTCCGTCGGGACCAGTACGTTCGGTCAACGAGCCGAGCGCGACGTGGGCCGCCTCGATCGGACTGCCGTCTTCCCCCACGACGATTCCGGCCAGCAACGCGGGCCGCGCCGTGGGAGCGCCAAGCATGAGCACCAAGTCGATCGCGTCCCGCTGCGGAGAGGCTTGCGTGACCTCAAGCCACCCAGGCGCGCTCGCCTGCAGCGTGCCCTCGCAGGCCGGCGCGTAATCCAATTCGAAGCGGCCTGATGCATCGGTGATTGCGACAAAACTCTGGCGATACGCGCTGGCGCTCTTGCGGTCCAAACCGTGGCCCACGGAATCGCCAAGGCGCAACTCCACTTGAGCATCCCCTATGGGCTGCTGGCCTGGCGTCAGGACTGTCCCAGCGATCTGGATGCGCGGAGCGACATAGACACTTGCCTCATTCTCCGGCGTGCTCCCGGCAAAGACCTTGTAGACGGTTACCCAACGCGGATCCTCCACCAACAGATTCACTCCGCGCGGCACGCCTTGAAGATCAAACCACCCGGCCGAGTCGCTGCGCGCGCTCACAGCTGGCGATCGCTCGAGTTTTTGAACCTGAAACGGGTCGCGTGCCTCGCACACGATCCGCACGAAGGCCACGGGACGTTGGTCGAGATCCAAGACGCGCCCGCGTATGCCGATGGTGAACTCCGGTTCCGCCGGGTGTGGGTGCACGAAGGGAGCGGCTACGGGCCCGTCGACAGCGGCGCGAGCGTCGTCCGGGATACTCGCCTCCCCCGCAGGCTCGTCCACTGGCGCGGCGATACTTTCCCTCGACGCCTCACTGCCACCGGACACGGCCGGCGGCTGGGCGCCGCCCCCCCAAGTCCGCACCCCAACCAACAAGGCACACACCAGCGCGAGCAACCCAGCGCAGATTTTCCACGTACCGTTCACGAGCAGAGCTCCAAGCAAGGCAGTCGATACCTTCGACTGCGCGGCCATGGGGAGAATCCAATTCATCCACGCACCGCGGTCGCCGCCGTGGTCGCGATCCAGCCGCGCGCGCAGGAGTGCCAGCCCCCTTGCAAGCTGCGACTTCACAGTCTTGACGGGCACGCCGGTTTGGCTAGCGATCTCGCGCGGCGGAAGGCCCTCGAAATAGCGCGCGTACAGCGCCGCTCGGTACGGTTCCGCGAGCGAGGCCAGTGCTTCCAGCAAGCGCCGCTGGCTCTCGATTCCACCGGTCACATCCGCGAGGTCATGACCCAGGGATCCCGAAGCTTCGGGCCGAGCAACCAGGCGTTCTCGCTGCGTGCGTCGCTCCCGCTCGCGGGCATCCTGGCGCGCGAAATTGCGTATGGCGCTCGAAATCCATTGGCGCACGGAGCCTGTGCTCGCAAGTCTCCCCGGTGGACGCCGGAGCGCGGCCACCCAGGTGCGCTGAACCAGCTCATCCGCGGAGTCATCGTCCCGCACAAGGCTCTTGGCCAGTGCCTTGGCCCAACCGGCCTGCGCCAAGAGTTCGTCGAAGGGCATGGGGCTGTTCGCAGACATGGTAATCGCCCCTCTAGATGCCGCTGGTGGCCAATCGACCGCAGGAATGCGGGCGGCTTCCTGTTCAGCCTGCACGCAAGGCCCGCTGGCATGGTCAGGGACGCGAACCGACTGCGGTTCCGGGCCGGCGGAGTCGGGACCGCATTCGCGCCAAAACCTACGTTGTTCGGCCGTGTGGTCCCCACGACCACTCCAAATCCGGATCTGCGCGCTACCATCGCGGCCATGAAGTACCTGCTTCTGCTAGCGCTGTCGTTCGCTGTTGGCTGCTCGACGAAGGTCGAATCGAAGCCGCCCCAGTCCCCCATCACGGCGATGTCGATCGACAACGGCAAGGAGAGTTTTTTCGAGTGCAACACGGAGCGTTGGTCCGGACGCGTCACGGTCGCCCCCGATGTGAAGGTCGGATACAGGTCCGTCACGACGCCGTCCGCCCGCGGCTCTCAGTCGAACATCACGCTCATGCTGAACGATGTCTTGGTGACCATCGAGCCGGAGGGATTGCGCTTTGGTGCCGACACGCGCGTCCCGCTCACCGGCGAAACCGCCGTGCAAGTCCGCGCGGACGGCGTCTTCGTCAAGGGCGCGAAGGTCACCGACCTGCCGACCAAGTAGCTCAATTGCTCTCTCGTCGACGCCGACCAAGTCGTGCAAGTCTGCGTCAGGCGCAAGGAGCCTCGGTTTGCTGCGCGAGAGCAGATCTAGGGCAAGCTGACCGTGGCCGCCGTCCCAGGCTTGACTTCGCAGTGTACGAGCGCGGGCCACTGTTCGGGGTCCATGCTTGATGGATCCATCCGCACGATGCGGCCCTTACCCACTGGGACGCTCGCAAGCTGACAGCGCCCGCTCGGATCCGGCGCGAGGGCCGTCAGACAAAGCGCGTCATCCGCAAAGCCCAGGTGCATGAGTTCCATGCTCTCGCCAGGCGCGGGAGGGACGTTTTCCACGATTAGGCTGCCCATGCGCAAGTTGAAATCGCGCCTGGTCGTGCCCAGGCGCAGCGCGATCTTGGAGAGAATGATCTGTTGATCGTGGCCTTCGAAGGCGCCTTCGAAAGCCACGATGTACTCGCCGGGCTTGGTGATTTCGAGCGCAAAGGTGCCTTGGGGATCCACGTCGACCTTATGGAGCGCGCTGGAGCCCCAGCGCTTGGGATGGTGCAGGCTGGCGGTCCAGGCTTTGGCCTGCTTGCCGTCCAGCGTCAGCGATCCCGACAGCCGACAGGTCGTCGACTGTAGATCGATGTCGAAAGTGGTCGTGCGCCCTTCATGCACCTGGCAATCGAATTCCCAGTGCTTGGGGCCGCGCGAGTTCGAAGTCCTAGTCGAAGTGGAATGGCCGATTTCCTCGTCACACAGGCGCACCTGCCAATCTCCGGGCATGAGGCGCTCGAACCGAAAGCGACCATCGGGGCCGACGCGCTGCGTACGCGAGCGAGCGTCGCCCCGTGAAATTCCGACAATCTTGCCGGCCGGATCGGAATGGTCTGGCAAGCGCACTTCCCCTTCGATGGTCCCGCCCTGCCCCAGCACGAGTTCGACATTCGTGATGCCCTGACGCGGGCTAGCGTCCAGGGGGGAGACCTCAGCGGGCGCGTAACCAGCCAACTGGGCACGCACGCATACCAGGCCCGGATCGCGCGCGGTGAGCAGGAAGCGACCTTGCTCGTCGCTGGTGGCAGTGTCGCTTGGGAAGGGCATGACGCGCGATTCATGGCCGTTGACGGCCACATCCAGATCCGCTTTGGCTAGCGTGAACAGCTCGACTGTTGCGCCGCCCACTGGCACGCCGCCAGCCGTTACGCGGCCTTGAATGCCTGGAACCTGTTCCAGTCGTAGATCCACCTTTGCTCCGCTGGTGGATAGGGCGGAGCGCACCAAAGTCGAGCTGCGCGCCGCCTGGTAGCCGGGAGCTTTGGCCTCGATCAGAAACTCTTCTGCCAATCGCCCCAGTTGCATGCGCCCGTCTTCGTGTTCGGCTAGCGGCAGCTCATACAGTTGGTTGACTCCGTTCTTGGCAAACAGTGCGACGGAATATTTCTCGATCGGCGCGCCGGCTTGGTCGCGCACGCTCAGCATGAGCCCCAACGATTCGGTTAGGCGCAACTCGAGTTCCAATTCGCCGCCCGCCAACTCGCTTGCGCTAGCAGAGTCCCACTGGCCCTTGGGGTCAGAGGCGACCAGGGTCAGCGTCCATCCCGCCGGAACCACATAGCGAAACTCACCCTGTGCGCCCGCGTTGTGCGAGCCCGCGCTGTGATTGCCGTCCGAATCTTTCGCGAAGCTCAAGTTCGCGTAGGGCACTGGCGCTCCGAACGGGTCGACGACGCGGCCACACACGAGCGTGCTGGTTGGGAAAGCTGCGAGCGTCAACTCCACGCCCATCGACTCTTGCCCGACTTGCACTTCCACCGGTGGGCTGAAGGAAGCGAGCCACTTGGGAATTGCAGCTTTGGACGCCCCACTTGCCTCGCTGGCCCATACGCGCGCGAAACCAGGCGCAACTCCGGAAAGCAGGAAGCTCCCGTCCGAAAGCGTACGCGTCGAGGGCCCTTCCGCGTAGAACTCTAGGCGCCGCCGATCGATACCTTCACGCGAACCCGAGGCGGACTCCGCGCTCACGAGGATGTCGGGCACTCCAAGTCGGTTGCCGTCGACAACGCGGCCGGATATCGCGCCGCCTTGCAGCAGCCGAAAATTGCCCAGATGCACGTCGCGCTCCAAATCGACCAAGGCCGTGGTCCATTGGGAAGCGAATCCGGAACGCGCGACTTCAGCCTGAATGGAATCGCGCGCCTTGACTGCAACAGCCGGCAATTCCACGCTCAACGTCCCGTCCGCGGCGCTCGGCGCGGAACTCATCGGCGGACCAAACCGGCCATGAACGGTCAATCGCGCACCCTCGAGCGGTACACCGCTTGATTGCCTAGCGACGGCACGAAACACGGCTCTTGGAGCCGTGAGCACAGCCGTGCTCGCATCGACAGCAGGCGCTGCGCCAAGCGCAGTGCGCTGCGGCGCAATCGTTCGTTCGGCAGACTCGACGGCCACCTCGGTCGCAAGGCCCGCCTGGGGCGCGAGCGGCCGGAATTGAACTGGTACGGGCTGTTCCTTGGGACTCAGCCAGCCCGGGCTCGGCAGCCAGCCGATGCTGGACAGCCCGAAGTAACCGACGGTTGCAATCGCGAACGCTGAAACGAGCTTGAGTCCTGCATGCATCATCCACGCTCCCGTAAGCAGTGAGCCTTGAGTTGTCGCCGCGGAAATGTCTCGCGCCGCCTGTGTTCCGACCTCGGCGGAACTGACTTCGCCGGACGGCGCCAGCGGAGTGAACCCGAACGGACGCGCGAACGGCACGAGCAACAGCGCCCACGTCCGCCGCGCGCCGAAGCGCCGATCAAGGCGCTCCCGCAGTTCGTCGAGCCCGCGCTTGAGCCGCCAACGCACGGTCGAGGCCGGCAGCGACTGCTGGCGCGCGATCTCGCTGGGATCCAGATCCTCGAAGTAGCACAGCAGCACGGTCGAGCGATACGGCTCCTCCAGCTTGGCCAGCTCTTCGGTCAACGCGCGTTGCGTGTCGAGGCGCTCGCTCAGTTCATCGGGACTGGGCAGTGGCAGGGGCTGCTGGCGCAGAGCCTCCCGCGCGTCGCGCCGCGCGTCCGCGCGGTCGTGCTGGCGCAGGGCATTGCGCATGACCTTGGCGAGCCACGGACGCGCGGGTTTGTCGGCAGCGGGCGGTCGGCGCAGCGCCGCAAGCCAAACCTCCTGCACCAAGTCATCGGCCTGCGCCGCGTCGCGCACAAGCGCCTGGGCCAAACGGCGCGCCCACGCCGAATGCCGCAGCAATTGGTCTAAAATCGTTTTGGGGGCCTCGACGTCCATCGGGTTTTCATCCATATGCCGCCGGACCGCACGGCGTTGGAAAAATCAGCTGCGAGGTACGGAGCCAAGGTACGGAGGTACGGAGCCAGGCTCCCCCCTCCACGATTCGGAGGCTTGCGAACAACGGGCTGGCGAGTCCGAAAGCGATAATCGTGGAGAGGAGAGCCTGGCTCCGTCACCCTGGCTCCGTCACCCTGGCTCCGTCACCCTGGCTCCGTCACCTGGCTCCGTCACCTGGCTCCGTCACCCCATGGTCGTCCTCCTTCCTTGCACCTCGAGTGCGTTGAGCGGCTCACGGCGCGTCCATTGGGAAACCAGCATAGGCTTCCCATCCGGAGGACGGCCTTCTCATCCCGACTGCTAGGAGATCAGGGACAGAAAGGAACCGCGAGGGCATCGGTGAAATTGAATCCCGCGCCGAATCCTGTGTCGCGGTAGTAGCACTGGAAGTGCCAGAGCGTGCCGGGGAGGATCTGCCCTGGGCCGCTGCTGAAGGGCAGCTGCGTGAAGTCGAGTTGCTGCGTGATCACGCCGTTCGCCCCGCTCGATTGCGCGGGCAGCCGGAAAAGTGAACTGCCACCAACGCAGCGAAAGCCGTTGCCCAGCGGGATCTGCACGGCATCGATGCCGTAGAAGAACAAGGCCGTCATGTTCTGCGGTAGCTGGCTTGCGGTAAGCATAAATGAATTCGCCGCGAGGCCCGTGGAGCCGCTCGCGACGATGGCGCCCGAAAAACCAGTCTGGTTGACTCCAGCCGTGCAATAACCCGCCGGGCCTGTACACCAGTTGCCCAGGCAGGAGTTCTCCGCCTCCAGGCGCATCAGGTCTGCACAAGTCGGGTGGAAGTAGGGGTAGATGTTGTTCATGCCACCCGAGCACAAGTGGCAGTAGCTCATGATCGTGCCGCTGGAGGTGCAGGCTTGTTGCGTCTGGCAAGAGCCGAAAGAGCCCGCAGGCGCGCATTGGTCGAGTGGCGCTGGACACCAGTCGTGCGTGTGCGGCGAACCGAAGTTGTGGCCAAGCTCGTGCGTAAAGACCATGAAGTCCCAGTTGAGCGGGCCTTGCACGACCGGGAAGGGCGTTAGACCGCCCTGCAGAGTGATGTTGCCGCTGACCGAGAAGCCATAGGTGCTGTCGCACAGGGTGTCGAGCCAAGCTACGCCACCGCCGAGCGAGGCGCCCGAGAGGAAGGCTGCAAGGTTGGCCCCGTTGGGCAAGCTGCCGGCCCAGGCGGCCTGGAACTCGTAGAGCATCGCGACGCTGCCCGCGCTCGTGTCGCCCGAGGTCCAGCCGTCGTTCGAGTTGGTGTGGAAACCCAGGTACACGATGTCGAGCACCGTGTTGAGTTGCTCGACGTAGCGCTGGCTCGCAGCGCCCATGAGCTGGCCAACATAGACCTGCTCAGCGGTCAAGTTGCCGCCGAACGCTTGGAAGAGTTGGTAGTCGGTTTCGACCGCTTGGCGGCAAACGAGCGTCGTGGTCGTGGCCGTCGTCAGCGGCTGTCCACTCTGCTGCGGCTTGGGCAGCTGGCCGAGCGCGTACAGCTGCTCCATGTCGCAATCGATTTGGGCGCGAACACCGAGAGCCTCGAGCTCCGATTGGCTGACCAGGCGCGAGATCGAGTGCTCCCAGAGGCCGTCGTTGCCCGGCTGCGCAAGCACGTGATGGTATTCGCCTTGCGAGTAGATCCAGCCGCGCGAGCCGTAGGCCGAGAAGCCCAGGAAGACCGAGGAGTTTGGTTCGCCTTCGATCCTGCCGGCCCACGAACTGCCGTGCCGCGCGAGTAAGCCCGCCACCGGCTGACCGTCAACCACGACCTGAATGTCCTCCGAGCTCGCATCCGCGCGCTCCAGGAGCAAGTCGACGAAACGTCCATCGGCAAGCGGCGCACCGGTTAGCACGATCTCTGTCAACGGCTCGATGCGCTCGAGCTCGTCGGGCGCGAGCACGAGTACGGGCAGCTCGGCCACGCTGCTGTGCTGCAGCTGCATCGGGAAAGGAAAGCGCTCCGTAACGGGAGCCCCACACAGGATGGTGGAAAGCAAAGAGATCAGCATGGGTTCTTCTCGCGAGAGGGAGCTAGAGAATCGAATCCGTTGAGCCTGAGTTTAGGCTACCACGGGCACTTCCAGCCGCTCACTTAGAGCACGTTCTAAGACTCTCCAGTCGGCCCGAGGCCGCTTTGGGCCGTGCCGAAGCCAGGGAGAGTTCTAGGACGTGCACTGAGGATGGCTGCGGGATGCTCACTGCTGGACGTCGCGCTATGGCCCAAACGTCGCGCTGACTGCGTTCGACAAGTTAAACGTACCTCCGCAAGGACCAGTCGGATCCCGGTACCAAAGCTGGAAGTGCCAGGTCGAACCGGGTGTGAGCTGGAACCCGGGAGGAAAAGCTTGCGACTGCCCAGCCAGGCTGCTGTAGGAGGCCGTCCCCGAGAAACTCGTGCCCCCCAGCGGCCAGCGCAACGTATTGCCGCCTACGCAGCGCAGTCCGTCTCCGAGCGGCAGCGGCGCAATCGTGGCGTCCCCCATGAACAGGATGCAGTTCACTGCCAGGGGCGCTTGCGTTGCAGCCAGTACGAGGTCGTCCGCCGCCACGCTCAACGTGCCCACGCCCGCCAAGTAGGTCCCTGCCCCAGTCGAGTTCGAGCAACCGCCGCTGGGATCATTGTTACCGCACGGACAGCCGACACCGAAACACGACTCGACACCCACGCGCCCCAGCCCGCCGTCACTGTTGACGTTCTGTGCCAGCAGATCGCCTTCGTCGTTGCGATTGTCCGTCCAGGCCAAGATCGCAATACCCTCGAACGCGGCTAGCGCGGCCAGCCTGGATTTGGTCGACGGCGTCGATGCCACGTCGAACGGCCCAGCGGCCACGGATCCAGCGCCGTCCAGCTTGGCGCCTTCGATCCGACCCTGGTTGAACCCAGTCGATTGAACCCAGAAAACCAGCGTTCCCGGAATCGTTTGCGCCTGGATGACCTGGGTCAGCTCACTGGTGCCCAGAGGCACAATCGATGTGCCGGTCTCCGTCCACAGCTTGTTTCCTGTTTGATCAAGCCGCTGCGCCCAGACGCCGTTCAAGCTTTGATTCAAGCTCTGTTCGCGCCAAACCACCGTTGTTTCTCCCGTCAGCGCGTTGAAGCTCGCGTTCGGCGTGACACGCACGCGCGTCGTGTCCGTCGATACGGCCACACCGTTGTGCACAAACGCTTCGCTTCCGTTGCCCAGGATGTGCTGGACGTAGCACTGGAACTGCAGCGAGGCGGCGTCGTACCAACTGAAAATGCCTCCGCCGGTCGCATCCGGAACGAAATCCGGGAAGTTGCCCAACTGCAGCGAGCCTGTGTCGAACACTGCCACAGGACTCGCCCCCCACATCAGCCCGCCGGCGCCGTCGATGCGCTGGGCAACCAGACGACGCGGTGATCCGAAACCGCCGGTCTGGTGCACGATCGACAGTACCACGGTATCGCCGTTTGGGTCGCTGTGCATGTCGGCGACGCTGAAGCTGCCCGAAGCCGGCGTGAGCACTACGTCCTGCGCCCACAGCGGTATGCCGGTGCTGCTCAGGCGCTGCACGTGCACGCTGCTATCCTGGGTCCAGGCCACGAAGGCGCCCAAGTCAAACGCATTGGCGATCACCGGCGCGGCCACGAAAGCAGTCGTCTGTGTGAGCTGTATCCCATTGGGTCCCCAAATAGCCGACCCGTCCGAACCGATGCGCGCCGCCGTGATCTGGATGCCACCAAATCGGTCGTCGCGGAAGGCGAGCAAGGCGGAACCATCGTTGTTCACCGCCAAACCGTAATCCTGCGTCGAGCTGAGGCCGCGATCTGCGACCAAAACGCCTCCGGCCGGCAGAAGCGTCTTGCCGTTTGCGCCTAGTCGCTGCAAGCGTACGTCGTAGCCGCTCGCGATGCCGTCGAACCAGCTCGAGTACGCGCCGCCGCCGCTACCCACGCGCACGAGCTTGGCCTGGACTTGGTCGCTAGGCGCCGAGGAAATGGGCAAGTTCACGGTCGGATCCGAAGACCATTGGGCCTGGCTCGTTGCCGCGAAAAACACGAGCGCCAAAGGGCACAATGATTTTGCTTGCATGCGCCTAGTATGCCTTTGTTCCACCAATCCTGCTGGGCTTTTCGCCTCACG
>JAKFYL010000024.1 GCA_021730845.1 Planctomycetota bacterium
CAAGTTCATCGACCTTTCCTGCCTGGGCGTCGTCGAAGAGCGGAGTGCCTTCGACCGGCGTCATGACCAGCGTCGAAAGGAAGCGCGGCCGGATTGCGTTGACCACCTGTGCCGAAGCGGTCGCGTGCTCTAGCGAGCGTGCGCGGCCGCCGGCGCCCAGCAAGATCATGGTCGATAGCTTGACTCCCGCCGTGTGAGCCTTGTGCGCTACGCGCACCATCTCGGCTGCGTCCACGCCCTTGTCTAGGCGCGTGAGCACCTCATCGTCGCCGCTTTCGATGCCCAAGTAGTAGAGCGAAAGCCCGGCTTCCCGCAAGGCTAACATCTCCTCGACGGTGCGTACTTGAAGGGCCTGCGGCGAGGCGTAGCAACTCACGCGCTGAAGATCGGGGAAGGCCGCGCGCAGCAGTGCTAGCACCTCGAGCAAATAGGCGCTCTTGGCTACGAGCGCGTCGCCGTCGGCGAGAAAGACCTTGCGCACTCCGCCCAGGTGGTCGCGCGCCCACGCGATCTCGGCCGCGAGCTCTTCGACCTTGCGCACTCGAAAGCGCTTGTCGCGGTACATCGCACAGAACGTGCAGCGGTTGTAGCTGCATCCGATCGTGGCCTGCAGGATCAGACTGTCCGCCTCCGAGGGCGGGCGGAAGAGTTTCCCTTCGTAGTGGATCACTGCGATGATCCTACGCAATGGGGTACTTCGGTCTGCGCAGACCGCTGTAGGCCTCGATCAGCGCCTTCCAGCAAGCTTGTCAGCATGCAGCGCATCGGGTCGCGCGGTGCCTATTGGGGTGGAGGGGAGTCGGAAAAATACTTCGCAGCTCGGGACCGCACGCGCTGACGGATTCCCAGTTTTGTTTCAACCCTGCAAGGGAGAAAACGCGATATCCCTCGTGCCTCAGAGAACAGTCACGCGCATCCAAGCGAGCAATCCCCATCGGGCTTGCAAGTCTGGGCCGCCAAGGGGGCGGTGTCGCGTGAATGGTTCTTCTGGCTGCTTGCTACCCGGGGAAACGCCTTCCAAGGCGAAGATGGGGGTGGGTGACGGAGAGCGATTGGGGACCATGTAGGTATTCCGAGCTTCGAGGCAAGAAGACTTTTCTAACCCTCTGACCTCAAGAGATCGAATTCATGGGACTTCGTGTCAATACCAACATCGCCGCGCTGACCTCTCAGCGCAATCTCTCAGCAGTGACCAAGCGCTTGCAAGGGAACTTCGCTCGCCTGTCTTCGGGCTTGCGCATCGCCACCGCAGCCGATGATGCAGCAGGCCTTGGCATCTCCGAACGCATGCGCGCGCAAATCCGCTCGTTCGAAGTGGCCGGCCGCAATGCGCAGGACGGTGTTTCGCTGGCGCAGACCGCGGAAGGCGCTTTGGGGGAAGTGCAAAACAACTTAACTCGAATGCGTGAGCTCGCCGTACAGTCCGCCAACGGAACGCTGACGACGGAGGATCGAACTACTCTGAACACCGAGTTCCAGGCGCTAGTGGATGAGATCGATCGTGTTGCCGGCGAGACCAGTTTCAACGGCGTAAACCTGCTTGACGGTTCTACTGCGACCATCGACATCCAGGTTGGAATCGACGCGGGTCAAATCATCACCATGGACCTGACCGATACGGACGCAGCCGCGCTTTCGATCGGATCGCTCGTTGTTACATCCGCCGCCAGCGCCTCCACGGCACTGGCTGCAATCGACACCGCACTGGACACCGTGTCCACCGCTAGGGGTGGACTGGGCGCGGACATGAATCGCCTATCGAGTGCAATCGCGAGCATCGCCAACACTCGAGAAAACCTATCCGCGGCCGAGAGCCGGATTCGCGACGTCGACGTGGCTAGCGAGACGAGCGATCTGACCCGCAACTCGATCATGCAACAAGCCGCAGTCAGCGTGCTATCGCAGGCCAACGTGCAACCGCAGTTGGCCTTGCAACTGCTCGGCTAAGGACCTCCCGCCTTGGGCTGGCAAGCCCGGGGCAGGATGATGCGGGCGACCCCGACCATGGCGGGGACCCATGGCCCTTCCAGACACTCGGGTCGGAATCGCTTTCCGTCGGCGTCTGGAAGGGTCTTCCTATTTCCTGATCAAGCTGCACCGCGCGCGTCACGGGTCCGAATCGCAAGCCGGCAACTCATCCGAGGTCCGGGTTCGCCCGATAACTCGCTTGCCGGCGCACCCTCGCGCGGGCCATCCCTCCGCCTCAGGATCCCATGCCCGAATCGTCTCCCATCTCGTTTGGTGGATTGAGCAGCGGCCTCGACACCAAGGCCATCATCGAAGCGCTGGTCGCGGTCGAGAGCATCCCGATCCAACAGCTCGAGGACCGGCGCCAGGTCGAGCAGCAGAAGCTAACCCTGTTTGGGACGTTCAAAGGGCTAGTCAGCAGCCTGCGCGACAAGGCGGAAAAGCTCTCCAAGCTCGATGGCTTCCTAGTCAACACCGTAGGTGCCTCTTCGGATACCGCCGCAACTTTCAGCGCCACCGGCGCCGCCGCGGCCGGCACGCACACGATGGTGATCGCTAGCCTGGCCGCAAGCGATCGCTGGGCTTTCGATGCGGTCACGGATCCAGCGGCGAACTTGGCCAGTGCGGATGGCCAGTCCATATCGCTTACGATCAACGGTACTGCCTACAACCTGGCCGTGACTCAGGCCGAGTCGAGCCTGGAAGACATCGCGGGCCAGTTGCAAGATTTGCTCGAGGACGATGCAACGGTCACCGTCGTCAATGCCGGTACGACCACGGCTCCCAGTTGGCGCTTGGTGGTCGCCTCCAACGAACCTGGCATCGAGAACCGCATCACCGGCATCTCCAGTTCCATCGCTGGGCTCACCATCACGGGCACGCCGCCGGATTTGAGCGGCAACCCCTCGAGCGCGAACAACCTGGTCGTAGGTAGCAACGCCGTGGCGGTAATCGACGGCTTGCGCGTCGAGCGCAGCGACAACGACTTCTCCGGCGTCATCGAGGGCGTCTCGATCTCCGCGCTGGAACAGGATCCCAGCACGACGGTGAGCTTTACGATCGAGCCCGACAAGGAAGCCATCCAGGAAGGGATCCAAGGTTTCGTCGACGCCTACAACGAAGTCGTCAAATTCATCAACAAGCAAAACACCTACAGCGAGGAGAGCGGCGCCGGGGGGCCCCTGTTCGGCGACGGTGCGCTGCGCTCGATCACCAGTTCCATGCGCGGTGTGCTGTTCAACCAAAGCGCAAGCCAGATCAGTCAAGACTTGGAGGGTTTCGGCACGCTGCGCCTGATCGGCATCGAATCCAACTCCGATGGCACGCTGAAGATCGATGCCACCAAGTTCGAAGCCAAGCTCGGGGAAAACCTGGCGGCCGTAGCTGACTTGTTCGTCGACAAGGACGGTTTCGACAACAACGGTGCGGCGATAGGAACTCCGGCGTACTACATAGACACAACGGCCGATTCCGGCTTGCTGGACGACCTGTTCCGTGAATTCGATCGCTTGACGAAGGATTACGTAGATGCCACCGGAGAGTCCTACGACGGCTTGTTCGATGCACGCACGGCTACGATCAATGCGCGCATCAAGTTGATGGACAAGCAGATCGCGGAGAAGGAGTACCGACTCGAGCTATTCGAGGCGAACCTGATCAAGCGATTCACCAATCTGGAAACGGTCATGGCTCAGTTGAACGCGCAAGGCGCGTACTTGACCCAGGCGCAACCCAAATCCTGATTCCGAGCCTAGTCATGAACTCCGAGTCCGCAGCACGAGCTTACCGCGAAGAGGCGATCACCTCGGCGCCGCCGATCAAACTGGTGCGCATGCTGTACCAGGGCGCCCTGCGTTTCTTGGACAAGGCCATCGAGTCCGACCCCAACGATCCGCAATCCGCATTCGTCGATTCGCTGGGCCGCGTCGACGCGATCGTCACGGAGCTGCGTTTCGCACTCCAAAAAGATCACGCGCCTGACGTTTCGAATTCGCTCGAGAGCTTGTACCTATTCGTCGAGTCCCAGTTGCTCCAGGCGCAAGTCCAGCGCAGCTGCGAGCCGCTGCCGCACGCGCGAAAAGTCTTGGCCACCTTGAGCGACGCTTGGGGCCGCGTAGAGATGTCCAAGCCCCGCATCGAGACAGCGCCAAGCTCGGAGCTGGGAGCGTGAACGCGCACGAAACGCAGCACTGGCAGCGCATGTCCGAACACCTGCGCAAGCTCGTTGCGGTTCTGAACGGCAACGAGCTGGCATTGGAGCGCTTGCCGACTCTGTCCGAGGAACTGGCTTGGCACTTGCGCGAACTGCACGACCTGCACCCACAGGACGGACCCAATTCGCAACCCAGGGGCAGTTCCGACGCGCAGGCAGAGGCCGCTCGCGCTTCGGCGCGCTTTTGGAACGAGTTGGCGCGCACGTTGGTTGCGCACCAAATGACCGCGGTCGCGGAAAAGCGCGCGCGCATTGGCGATGCGAAGCGCATGCTGGCTTCGCTGCGCGCTCCTGCCACGGTCGGTTCGACCTGCGACGTGCAGGGTTGAGCAAGACGTAGCGCGCATGAGTTGAGCACTAGCCGGACCATATCCAAGCCTTTGGTGAGATTTAGTGCCGCCGCCAAGACCGCGCGCGGCGAGCGCTCAATGGGCATGACCTCCCGCCGCACGATCGAATGCTACGGCCTTGTCAGTCGAATCCGAGGCAGGCAGCCGTTGTCCAAGCCAAACTTGGAAACTTTGGCGTGAACACGACACACGCGCATGATCGGAATCTCCGTTTGCCAGCGTGGCACTACGAATAATCGTGCACTAACCCGTATCGGCCTCGATTGTGTCAAGCGCAGTTAGTCAATTTGCGAATCAGCGAGCGACGACAGTTGGGTCACCCGGTGCCGACAAATCCCAACGCGGATCTCGTTCTTGGACGCGCTAATGGATGTAGATCTCAATGATGGGGGCCTGCGGTGCCAACCTTGGGACGCATCCGCGAGGTGAAGGCTAGGTCCGGTCCCCATTCCTGAAAGGGCCCATCACCATCGCCTTCTTGGAGAGTTCGACTCGCCATTCGAGAGGTCGCTGCTCCTTCCTTCGCTCATAGGTGAGTTCGACAATCACGCAATGACCGGGCGTTCCGCTGCGTCTTGGGTCGTCTTGCTCGAGATGCATTCCTAGCGCGATTATCTCGCTGGCTTTCAAGGCAGCCACGTAATATTCGGGTTGTCTCCCCCTGGCAACGTCCTCCATTCTTACGTACTTCGCACGCCACAAAGAGAGGCCGTCCGAATCATCCCTAGTTGGCTTGAACGCTTCAGGAGAAAGGACTTTCGTCACCGGGTCATACCAAGTCACCAATGCGCGACGGTAGACCATTTCGTCCGCGTCGATCAGGTCGAATCCATCGGACATCCGAATCGAGGAGAATCACTTGGCGCCGCGGGAAAAGCTGGCAATCCACTGACTCACCCGACCGGTCCCAGTCTTGGCCAGGTGTCCGTCCTTGAATGCACGGAACTCGCACGCTCCGCAGGCATCGATTTCGAACTCCTCGAATATGGCGCCACGCCGGAGCTCGAAGCTGATTCCGCCCTCAGTATTCGGCAAGACCAAGCTGGGTGCAGGTTTCCGAGCTTTTCGCAAGGCCGCTGCCAAATTGATCGCGTCGGCGATGCGATCGATTGAAATTGGGAGCAGCCCTTCGTCTTCGAGCTGCTTTGGATCTTGGTACCACTTCATGAGCAGATCGACAACCGAAGCCCAACCAGGATCAAATTCATCTTGGTCCACTTCGGCGCTCATTTGCCCCGGCGTTTGCGTCGAGGGCTGTTTCAGGATGAACCCGAAGCGGCTCTCAAGTAGCGCGTCATTGGTCGCAACGTACCTTCCTGTCGCAGTGGTGGTCATTCGACAAGCCCCCAAAACTCAAGTGCCTCGCGGCCCGCAAGGTCACGAAATGTCGCCACGATGGCATCGTGGCCGAGGGAATATCCCGCTTCAAGTTCGTCGATGGAACCGGTTGGGACTTCGCCACGTGCGATCAAACGGAGCAGGAGCATCTCCTGAGCTCGCGTGCCCTTTGTCGCCCCATGCTGGACTTGGACTTGAAGTTGTCCTTGTCCCTGTCCGATCGAAAACATCCAGTTCCCCTCAGCACTGACCAATCCGTCCAATGCGTGCGCGCGAGGTTGTCCAAAGAGCCCTGGGAGTACTTTCGGCCAGTCGTTCGGGGTTGTCCACAAGTCACCTTTAGGCACAACGTTGATGTAGCCGACTTCCCATAGGCTTGCCCTGGGACTGACGAAGCCATTATCTAAGCAAAACTGGCCAAACGCAGCTCGGTGACGGTCAAAATCGCGCTTGATGTCGTCGTATCTCGGATACGGCGGCGAGTCAGGTCGCTGTTGCCAATTGTAGACGAACCATCCATTCTCCACCTGAAGCAGGCGATCTTTTTTCAAGTGGGCCACACGGAGGCGTACGCTCGGCAAAGAAACTGGCGATGACTCTTCGAGGGGGCCACCAGGCGTCATCCATCCATCAGGATCCGGGACAGATACTTGCCCGATAGGGTTTACTTCGGTCAAGTCGTCCCAATCCCTTCCCAGCGACTTCCAAAACAGCCCCAAGTGCGCAGTTGTGAGCCTGGGAATTGGATGGAACTGCATTCCAAGGACAGTTTCGACGACCGGGGGGCGCAGGAACGTCGGACGGTGTTCGGACATGAGGCTAGGCATCTTGTACGTACCGCTGAGGTTTCTTGCTAGGGGAACCTTCGGAACTTTTTCGGATTCCCAGCGCTAAGAGAGTGCCGCATTCCATTGGACGAATGAATGGTGCATCCACCTACATATATATTGGCAACCCCCGGCCTCGTCTTACCTGCCAGTGCACGCGCGATTGCCCTCCGACACGTGCCGGCGAAAGCCCGAAACGCCGTTTGGGCCATTTCGGACAGCGGTAGTCGGGTCGGCGTTGGCCATTGCCGCGACGAACGCCGGGAAGGCTGCCACGGTCGCCGCGCGAGCTTGGCCTTCGATGACCAGCGAGGCTAAAGAGCCTTCCATCGCTTCTTGCTCGTAGGCTCGCAGCTCCTTGCGATCACGGACAAGCCTCCACGCGTCGCCAGGGATGATCCCTCGGTTTTGTTTGCTCGAAGACGATAGAGTGCAGAAAATCGGAAAAGACCAGGCCGCGCTCCTCGGCCGTTCTCCAGTCGAGATAGCCGAGCATCGAAAGGTCTTCGCGCAATTGCCCGTGCCTGGTGCGCAGGACTTCGCGGCGTGGGACGATCGGATCTAGTTGGTCGATGAACGCATTGACCGACGTTCGTTGCAGGCACGCGATGTCTTCTCGCGTCGAATCCAAGTTCGCGAACTGGGCGGCCCTGTCCACTCGGGACCCGACCAGGGCCTCGAATTGCTGCGCGGTCCAGATGCGGGGCGCTTCCAGCGTGTGCGCCTCGCGGGGACTTCTGTATCCGACAGGCTGGAGTCCGAAGCGCTCGTAAGGCGCCAGATGGAGCCTCGAGACGCGCGTTCCGGATCCGAAGCGGCAGGTGGCATCCATGGTCCAGCATCCTTGCCTGCCATCGCCGAGCAGAGTAGGTCCCCACCGGGCCAGGGGAAGCTGAGCCGGAGCTGCTGCAGGGGCTCGTGAGCACGTCGACTTCGAAGGCGCACTTCGGGACCTCACGGGGCTCGAGTCGCCGGACGCGTCTCTCGTCGTGCTCGAAGTCTTTCACGCCCCGTTCCCGTGTACGCAAAAGTGCAGTTCGCTGACCATGTCCGCCGTGTCCTCGAATTCGATCGGGTACCTGCCGCTTGCGGGCAAGTGGCGCGCGAGTATGCGCCCGAACTGGCGCTCGACTTCCCGAACTTCGATCCGCAAGATAGCTGCGGCATGTCTATTCCGCAGCCCATGGGCGAACCAAGGAGCCAAAGATGACGCGTCGCTATGTGGCCTTCGACATCGAAACTGCCAAGGTGCTGCCCGAAGGCGTTTCCGACTTGCTAGCTCACCGGCCCTTGGGTATCGCCTGCGCGGCGGCAGTCTTTTCGGACTCTGGCGCAACCATGACGTGGCACGGCAAGGCAGGCGGCCAGCCCTCAGCCAGCATGTCGCAGGCGGAGGCGCGCGAAATGGTCACCGACTTGGGTCGCTTCGTGCGCGATGGTTACACGCTGCTGTCGTGGAATGGATTGTCGTTCGACTGGAACATCTTGGCCGAGGAATCCGGGCGGCCCGACGAATGCGCGGAGTTGGCGCTGCAGCATGTCGACATGATGTTTCACGCGGTTTGTCAACTCGGACACTTCGTCTCCTTGGCCAAAGCCGCCGAGGGCCTAGGTCTGCCTGGAAAAACCGAAGGTATGAGCGGGCAGAACGCACCGATCTTGTGGGCCGAGGGTCGGCACGCACAGGTGCTGGAGTACAACGTGCAAGACGCGAGGCTGACGCTCGCCGTCGCTGTGGAGGCCGAGCGCCGGCGCGAGCTGGCCTGGAAAACGCGCAAGGGAACTTTGGGGCGCATGCCGATTCCCAAAGGCTGGCTCAACGTGCAAGAGGCGCAGGGATTGGCGCTGCCGGACACGAGCTGGATGGCGGATCCGCCCAGGCGCGAGCGCTTCACGGTTTGGTTTCCCAGTTCGAGGCGCGACTGAGACCCTTGTGGCGGGGCTTGGGCCTGGTCGCAAGGGGGGGCCGCCTCCGTCCGGGGCCAAGAACCCACCCCGGCTGCGGCCTCGCGCCCCAAGGCCGGGTTCCACTGGATTTTCGGCCGTATGCTAATGTTGCTCCGGATCAAGAGTTGCGACCTCTTGGATCGACGCGCGCCTTTTCGCGCGCCGCGCCTGTGACCGAGGCGCCCAACTCGCCTAGCCGACTTGCAACCCTAGGAGTACGCCGATGATCCCTCTCGCCTTGCGTAGAACCGCTTCTTCCTTCGCAATCGTCTTGTCTGCTGTCTGGGGCGCGCCAGCGGGGTATGCCCAGTGCCTGGACCAGATCTACCAGAGCCTCGACGCGCAGCCCAACCAAGGCTTCTTTTCTGCGAGCCTCGATGGCAACCGTGCCGCGCTGGGAGCGGCCTACGACGCCGACTTGGGAGCCAACGCGGGCTCGGTCTACGTGCTCGAGCGTCAGCCATCGGGCACCTGGTCCATCGTCGATCAGCTCTACGCCAGCAACGCAGGCACGAACCAGTATTTCGGGCGCGAAGTAACTCTGTCGGGCGATCGCATCGCAGCTACGAACAGCTTGACCAGTCGGGTTCACGTGTTCGAGAAGTCGGCCGGCACTTGGTCCCAAACGGCAATCATCGACGCACCACTGGCCTTCCCGGCCTCGGATTGGTTTGGCGATGCGTTGGCACTCGAGGGCGACTTGCTCGCCGTCGGCGATTGGGGCCAATCAACGCTTGCCAACTGGAGCGGAGTCGTGCACGTCTTCCGCTTCCAAACAGGCAACTGGGTTCTCGAGCAAACCCTAACGCGGAACAACGCGGAGTCCCACGACCGAATGGGCTATTCGGTCGCTATTGACAATGGGCGTGTTCTCGCAGGCGTTCCCTTCGCCACCATTGCCGTCGGAGATCGCAGCGGTGGAGCAAACCTGTTCGAATTCCAAGGCGTAGCCTGGACGGAAACGGCGTTCCTCAAAAGTGGAACGACCCACAACCAAGCCGGCTGGTCGTGCGACATTTCCGCAGACACGATCGTGCTCGGAGCGCCGTTTGGCCCGATGATCGGAAACAACGAGGGTGGGGCCTACGTGTTCGAGAAAGGCGGCGCGATCTGGAGCCAGGTCGCCGACTTGACCAGCGGCACCCCGGTCTACACACAATTCGGCGAAACGGTAGCCGTCGACGGAAATAACATTGCCTTGCTCGCGCCGAGTGAGGCGGTCATCGCTTCCCCGGGTATCGAAGTCTTGACCTACGGCGTCGCCCACCTCTTTAGGCGCACGATGAGCGGCTGGAGCAAGACGGCGCAGCGTTACGCCTCCAAGAACTCTGGCCTGCCCGGCGCGTTGGACCTAGATCAGTCCACGTTGATCCTAGGGCAGGCGAGCACCGTTCTCGATTCGGTTCAGTTTGTCGCCACCGGACCGAGCCTGGTCCAGCCATTCTGCTTCTGTCCCGAAGGCTTCGCGCCCTGCGACAACGAGGATTCGTTTGGCGGCTGCGCCAATGCCACCGGGAAAGGTGCGTTCTTGTCCGCCTGCGGGTCGACCAGCGTCGTTGCCGATGATCTACGCTTGCAGGCAACCAGCGCCCCCAGCTCCGTGTTCGCGGTGCTCGTCATGGGCGACTTGACGCAGCAACCGCCGCTATACATCGGCAACGGGCGCCTGTGCTTGGCCGATACCCAAAGCCTGCGCCGCTTCCACGTCGAACAAGCGAGTGCAAGCGGCGTGATCACGTACGGCACGGGACTGATCGCCGAGTCGCTGCAGTTTCCCCAGGGCGGTCACATCCAGGCCGGTTTGACCAGACACTTCCAGTTGTGGCACCGCGACAACGGCGTGTGCTTCAACAACTCGGGCCTGTCGAACGCGCTCTCGATCACGTTTTCGAATTGACCGATTGGGGAGCGCGCTCGCCGAGCGGGCGGCGCTTGTTCCAGGGCCCGGGGCGCAGGCCGATGACTGGCTAGAGTCGAGCCAGCTGTCCTGCGCCCCGGCTGGTTTGCAACGTTGCCCGACCTTGTTCAGCGGCGCGAACCTTGGTCATGGTTCGCGGGCAAGGCCCTGTTGCATGGTTTGTGCTGCTATTCGAGCAAAGGCGATTCTATGCCTCACGAACTGCGCATGGCTGTGTTTTCATGCGCGCGCCAATTCCAAACGCTGGAATATTATGCGAACTCGATGGATGGCTGACGGATCGTGCGGCCGCAGTGTGAGGACAGATGGACGCGGCGTTGCTCTAATGCCGCAGGGCGAAGTTCGATTCACTTTCCACATTTCGTTCTCGAAGGAGTCCATCCCATGCGTGCTCGATGTTCGATCGTACTGCTTGGTTCGTTGTCTCTAGTGACGAACGCCTGGTCGCAAGCGTTTCAGTTTGCGCCGGGACAGATTCCTCAAGGCGGCCCTGCCAACGACTCGGCGTCAGAGAACGTCGACTTCGCGGATGTCGACCTCGACGGCGACTTCGATTGCGCCTTCGCGGACGGTGGCGACGTGGGAAACGACCAAAATCGCCTGTGGCTCAACCAGGGGGGAGTCCAGGGCGGCACGGTTGGATTCTTCGGCGATGCCACGGCGGTGCGATTTCCGATGCTGCTGGATTCCAGTCGCGACGTCGAGTTCGGAGACATCGATGGGGACTTGGACCTTGACGTGGCCATCGCCAATGACGCCAGCATCAGCAACCAAGGTCTTCGTGTGTGGATGAATCAAGGCGGGATCCAGGGCGGTCAAGTCGGCTTCTTCCAAGATGTGACTTCGACTGCATTCCAGGGCCTGGGCAACGCGAACTCATCGGTCAACCCGGCCTTCGTACTGCCTGCTGGCAACTACATATGCTGGTCGGGAGACGTCGAGTTCGGCGATCTCGACGGCGATGGGGACTTGGATCTGATCGTGACCGAGTACGGCTCCGCCTTCTCGGGGATGACGCCTACGCGCATGTTCCTCAATTCGGGCCTGGGTGTGTTCACGGAACTCAACCCCACGGGCTCGTCCGGTGCAGGCGGAGGATTGCCGGGCATTTGGTGCGAGGGCATTCAAGTCAGCAACACGCTGAACTCGACGGGCCAGCAGTGCGACGTGACCAACAGTGGGCCGGACGGCGACTTGGCCGACATCGACGGCGATTTGGATCTGGATTTCCTGCTCGGGAATCTCTCCGCCGGCGATCCACGCTTTTACCACAACCGGATGGCGGAGACTGGAGCAACCATCTTTCGCGACGTCACTGGAGCCGTGTTTCCGCCGGACTACGCCACGAGCACCGCGAGCTACGAGCAGGAGCTGGCGGACATGGACAACGACGGCGACATCGACGTTTGGGGGTTGTCATGGGTCGGCAGCTCGATCTTTCTGGACATTACCCTGCGCAACAGCGGAAACGGGACGCTTGGCGAGCTGACCACTGTCGCGGGTTCCGGAGCAGACGAAGAGGAAATCGATTTCCTGGATTACGACAACGACGGCGATCTGGACACCCTAGCGGCGAATTTCTCAGGAAGTGAGCTGCTGTATCGCAACGATCTAGTGGCAGGCAACTACTCGTTCACCAACGTGACGAGCGGAAACATCCCGGCGTCTCCCTCGGTATCGAAAGACGCGGACGTTTGCGACATCGATGGCGATGGCGACTACGACGCGATCGTGGCCAACCTCCAGGCCAATGAATTGCTCAAGAACGTCACCCAAGTTGCTGACACTCACGCACCCCGCCTGAGCCACCTCGAGCAAGTTCCCAATCGAGTCGCCTCCAGCACGCCAACGCGCGTGCGCGTGCAAAATCACGGCAACGCGGCCTACTATGTAGCCTGGTACGACAGTCTGGCGGTGGAATACAGCGTCAATGGCGGCGCCTTCCAGTCCGTGAACATGCGCACGTCGCAAGGCAATGTGTTCTACGGCGAAATCCCGGGTCTCTTGGTGGGTACGATCGCGTATCGAGTCCAAGGCCAAGATCGCTACGGCAATGCGTCCACGACCGGGATCAAGAGTTTCGTCGCCTCGGGCAACGCCTGCAGCGGGTCGCTGGCGAGCTACTGCAATTCCAAAGTCAACAGTCTGGGATGCCGTCCGGCGGTCGCATTCGACGGGTATCCCTCGGTAGCTGCAGGCAGCGGCTTCGAGATCCGCGCGACGAACGTGCTGCAGAACGTCAACGGCCTGTTCTTCTACTCCACGACCGGCGCGGACAATGCGCCGTTCCTGGGCGGCAGTCTGTGTGCGGCGCCGCCGTTGACGCGCACAGGCATTGCCAACTCGCTCGGAGCCTCGGCCTGCGGCGGCGTCTTGGCGCTCGATTTCAACGCCTGGATCGCCGCGGGTTCGGATCCCGCGCTCGTTGCGGGCCAAGCCTTTTGGGGGCAGTTCTGGTACCGCGACCCTGCAAGCACATTTACCGTGGGCTTGTCGAACGCGATCACCGGGACCATTTGCCCGTAGAAGCCATCGCCCATTGGGCGCCGGCGGCCTAGCGGGTCTCCGGCGCCGGCGGCCGCGATCTTCTAGGTGCGCGCCGGGCTGTGTTCGGCGAACTGCAGCCGGTACAGCTTGGCGTAGATGCCGTGTTTGGCGAGCAGTTCATCGTGTGTGCCACGCTCGCGCAGCTTCCCATGGTGCATGACCAGGATCTGGTCGGCATTGCGCACCGTCGACAAGCGGTGCGCGATGACCAAGGCCGTGCGACCTCCGAGCAAATTGCCAGTGGCCTCTTCGATCTGAGCCTCGGTTCCCGAGTCGACGCTGGCAGTCGCTTCATCGAGCACGACTAGACTTGGCTGGCCGGCCAGGGCGCGCGCAATGGCTAGCAGTTGGCGTTCGCCGGTTGAAAGCGTGGCTCCGCGCTCGGCTACCGACGAAGCCAGGCCGTCGGGCAAGGCATCGATCACCAGCTCGGCGCGACTGGCTTCCAAGGCCAATTCCAAGGACTCTTCGGTCACATCCTCGCGGCCAAGGTCCAAGTTCTCGCGCACGGTGCCGGCAAACAGGAAGTCTTCCTGTAGCACGATGCCAAAGCAGCGGCGCAGCGCTTTTAGGTCCCAATCGCGCAGGTCGCGCCCGTCGACCGTGATTCGCCCCGCTTTCGGATCGTAGAAGCGCAACAGCAAGTTGACCAAGGTCGATTTGCCCGCACCGGTCGCTCCAACCACAGCCGTTGTTTCGCCCGGCTTCATTTCGAAGGACACGTCTTCGAGCACCGGCACGCCATCCAGGTAATCGAACGACACGCCCTCGAAGCGTACATGGTTGCCCGCGGGGGCCTTGCCGTTGACGAGCCCATTCCCAGTGCTTGCTCCCATGGACGACTCCACGCTGGGCTTGGTATCCAAGACTTGGAATACCCGTTCCGCGGAGGCAAAGGCCGACTGCAGTACGTTGTAGCGTTCGCCCAATTCGCGCACCGGGTTGAGCAGCATCGTGACGTAGAACCAGAACTGGAAGAACACCCCGATGCGCAGTTCTCCGCTGCTGATGTCCGCGCCCGCGACCCACACCGTGGCGCCTTGAATGCCGTTGACCACCAGATCGAGGGCCGGGAAGAACAGTGCGAACAGGAAAATCGTGCGCAAGTTGGCGGTCAGGTACTGGTTCAATAGGCCGCCAAAGCGCTGGGATACTTTGTGTTCCTGGCGGAAAACCTGCACCACGCGAATGCCGGAGAGCACCTCCTGCAAATAGCCGTTCAATTTCGACAGGCGCCCGCGCACGGTGCGGTGCGCGTCGCGGGCTCCGCCGCGGAAAGCCAAGCTGACGCCGATCAGGATCGGCATCAAGAGCAACACAACGAAGGCCAATTTGGCATGCAAGGTGAACAAGATCACCAGCAAGAACGCGATGCGCACCAAATCGAAGGCCAGGGTCACCAGCCCGGAGGTGAACATCTCGTTCAAGTTCTCGACATCGCTCGTGACGCGCGTCACGAGCGAGCCCGTCGGGCGCTTGTCGAACCAAGCCAGATCCATGGACTGGATGTGGGAAAAAACGCGCGAACGCAGGTCCGCCACCACGACCTGGCCGGTTTTGGTCAAGTGCGCGACTTCCAGGTAGCGCATGGCCACGGTCATCAACGAGCAGATCACGTACACGAGTACCCAAACCAACAGTCCGTTTATGTACGGTTTGGAGTCGAAGGGGATCGAATCCAAGCCGCGCGCAGTGATCGCGTCCGCGACGGGGCCGTCGATGGCGCTACGAATGATCCAAGGACCGGCGAGTTCGAGCACGAACAGGACTGCCAGTACGGCAAACGTGCCCAGGAACAACCTGCGATGGGGCATGGCCAGCCGTACCAAACGCCCGACGATCTGCGTATCCCACGCGCCAGCAACGAATTCCTCGCCCAGCTCTGCGTTCTCGCGCTGCTTGTCCGCTGCCGACCTGCGTTTCCAGTACTTCACAGCGCGGCCAGCTCCGCTTGGGTCTGTTGACGCTGCCAGGTTTCGCGGTACCAGCCCTCGCGGGCGAGCAATTGTTCATGCGTTCCGCGTGCCTGCACTCGGCCTTGGACCAAGACTAGGATTTGGTCGGCGTGCCGCACGGTCGAGAGTCGGTGGGCGGCCAGGATCACCGTGCGGCCTTTCCCGGCGTGGCGCAAATTGTCGACCAACTCAGACTCGGTCTCCGTGTCCACCGCGGACAGCGCGTCGTCCAGGATCAGCACGCGCGGATCGCGGGCCAAAGCCCGCGCGATGCACGTGCGTTGGCGTTGGCCGCCCGAAAGCGTCACACCTCGCTCGCCGATGAGTTGGTCGTAACCGTTCGGAAAGCGCGCGACATCGCCCCGCATGCAGGCGTTGCGCGTGAGCAGGTCCAGTTCGGGGTCGGAAAGCGCTCGCTCCAGGCCGAACGACACGTTTTCTCGCCAGGTATCCGAGAACAAGAAGCTGTCCTGGGGTACGTAGCCCAAGGCCCCGCGCAAGTCGGCTAGCGCGAGAGTGCGAATTGGATGCCCATCGAGTTGGACTTCGCCTTGGCTTTCGTACAGGCGCGCAAGCGTGTGCAGCAGCGTCGACTTCCCCGATCCGGTAGGTCCAACAATACCCAAGACCGACCCGGCGGGTACCTGCACCTCGATGTTCTCCAGTGCGGGCCGGGCCGCGCCAGGGAAAGCGAAACTCACCGCGCGCAGGCTCAATTCGCCGCGCACATTGGCCAGCCGCACGGGCGCGGGCGGATCGACGACATCGGAAGCCGTCGCGAGCAATTCCTCGATGCGCTTGGCGCTGGCCACTGCGCGCGGATAAATCCCAGCCATCCAGCCCACGGCGATGATGGGCCAGAAAACCTTGAAGGTCAGGTCGATGGCTTTGAACACATCGCCCGCGGGAAAGGAGCGCTCGATCATGGCCCAACCACCAACGAGCAAGATCGGGAGAAAGGTCAGGTCCTTGGCCCCATAGGTGATGGCGTGCGTGATTCCGCGTGCGCGGCCCAGGGACAACTGGTGGCCGAGGTTTTTCTTCGAGCTCTCGTCGAAACGCCGACTTTGCTGCTCTTCGCGGCCGTACCCTTTGACGATGCGAACGCCCGAGAATGTCTCCTGCGCGCGCGTGCCGATCTCGGCCAGCGACTCCTGAACCGCCGTCGAATCGCGGTGCAGACGTGGCGAGAGCGCGCGCATGCCAAACCCCATGGCGAGCAACGGAATGACCATGCCAGCAGCGAGCCAGGGCTGCAGGCCAAACAGATAGGCCATGCTCACCGGCACCATGATCACGGCGCCAAGCGTGTACATCACGCCTGGCCCCAAGAACATGCGCACGTTCTCGACGTCTGACGTGACGCGACTGACGATGTCGCCCGAGCGACTCTGGGTGTGAAACGACCAAGGCAACGACACGAGCTTGTCGAACAGGTCCTGCTTCAGCCGGATCTCGACGAAGCGCGAAACACACACGATCCACCAGCGCTGCAAGTAGCGGAACACCCCGCGCGCCATGGCCACCGCCATCAGGAGCCAAAAGAAGCCGCGCAAGAATGCCGTATCGCTGCCCAGGCGCAGACGATCGAGCGCATCCCCGATCATGAGCGTGATCCAAATGTCGCCCAGGGACGAAAGCGGAATGCACGCCACACCCGCGGCCAGCATCCAGCGGTGACGCAGGAAGCGCCGAAAAGAGTTAGCTAGTGCCTTCAAGCGCGAAAATTCACCGGTTGGCGCGCTGAGCAGTCCGAAACCGAGTTCATCGCGTTTTGCCGCCGACTCGTTCCGGCTTGGCTTGCCGCAGGCGCTCGAAAGCGCTGGTCAGGCTGCTCACTTCATGCTCGAATTGCGCCTGACCATTCCGCAGGGCAGCGGCCAGAGACGGCCACGTTTCCGAGGCATACCCCGTTTCCAGGCCCGGAGCCAAAAGTCGATTCG
>JAKFYL010000259.1:0-7882 GCA_021730845.1 Planctomycetota bacterium
GTGGGTCGTCGATTCGGCCAACCACCGCGTGCAATGCTTCGACGAGCAGGGCGAAGTTCGGGTCTGCGTTGGCGGTTTCGGCGCCGCGCCGGGTCTGTTCGCCTACCCCGGTGGCGTCGCCGTACGCGATGGTCGCGTATTCGTTGCCGATCGAGACAACCACCGAGTGCAAGTCCTGGATTTCGGCGGAGCGTCTCTTGGCGAATGGGGCGAGCACGCGCTGCGGCCGCGCGAAGCCGGCGGCAGGCTGCACTATCCCGACGGCATTTACCTCTCGCCCGGAGGAACCTTCGCCGTCGTGGTCGAGTGCTTCGAGAATCGAGCGCAGGTTTTCGTTCCCGAGCAGCAGATCGATCAAGAAATCCGGCCATTCGTCTTGCCCAAGGGCGGCGAAGCATCGACCCACTTTGGATGGGGCCTGGACGTCGACGGCACCTGGCTCGCGCTGGTCGAACCCGAGTTGCCGGGCGTCTCGATCTACGACGTGTCCGCCGTGCCCCAAGGCTCGGAACCGCTCTTGTTCTCGCGCTGGACGGCGCGCGGCTTGGCGCCTGGCCGCTTCGCGCACCCCAGCGACGTGGCCTTGGATTTTTCGGCCAAGCGCCTGGCGGTGAGCGATCCCATGGCCCAGCGAATCGACGTATTCCTGGTGCAGGCGCCGGACGCGGCGCAATTCCGCTTCGATCCGGCGGCGTTGAAGCTGGCGTTGTCGCTGGATACTGCGCAAGTCGCGCTGCCCTCCGGATTCGCATGGAGCGCGCGCCTTGGAGTCGACGCGCTCGCGCGCCGACCGGGCGGCGGCTGGCTGGCAGTCGACCGCGGCAACCGCGCGGTGTTCGCTCTGGACTCTAGCGCGGGCATCGAGGGCTATTGGACTGGCGGCACCCGGCGACTGCTCGATCCCGTAGATGCCTGCGCGAGCGCCGACGGCGCGTTCGTTCTCGTCGCGGACCGCTTGGCAGGAGAAATCGTGGCCTTCGATGCGCGGGTCACGAATTCGGACGGCTTGAGGCGCTGGAAGACAGCGGCACGGCAGCCGCAGGGCCTGTGCCTGGCCCAAGCCGGCGCAATGTTCGTCGCCGACGGCGCCGACCACAAGCTGCATCTGGTGGACCAAGAGGGCGCGCGCCTGTGGTCGACTTCCGGTCGTGGATTGGGCGCCGGTGAGTTCTACAAGCCGCGCGGCCTGGCCTTCTGGCCCGCGAGCGTCGCGCGCACGAAGGCAGCCGAATTCGGCGGATTCCTGTTCGCCATGGACTGGGGCAATCATCGCTTGCAAGTCCTGGGGCCGACGGGAGGATTCGTGTTGGCTTTCGGCGACCGACTGTTCACGCGCCCGGCGCGCGGCCGTTAGCATTGTGGGCGTGAAATCTCCCGCTCTATTGGGCCTCGTCTGCGTCCTGCCGTGTTGGATGGCCTGCCAGCAACCCGCACAGGACACCCGGCCGCGATCCGCGCCCACTGCCTCGGCCACCAAGAAGCTCGAGCCAGGGAAAATCGACCCCGGCCAAGTCGACGCGGACGCAAGTTCTGCGCAGGCTCCCGCTAGACCGTGGAACGCGGCCCAGGCAACGCCTTCCAACGCCGGCACCTATCTGATTCGGGTAACGCCTGCCCCGGCGAGTGTTCCGCAAGGCAAGGTCTTCGCCCTCGAAGTGTGGGTGTTCGATGCCAAGAACCCCGAGCAACCGGCGGCCGATGTGCGATTGAGCGTCGACGCCGACATGCCGGAGCACGGCCACGGATTGCCGCGCAAGCCGAGCGTGGAGCAACGCGGCCCAGGGCACTTCGTCGCTAGCGGATTGCGTTTGCATATGCCGGGACTGTGGGAAATCTACTTCGATATCGCGCGCGGGGCCCTCACGGAGCGCGCCCAAATTTCGTTCAAACTGGAATGACCAAGCGCTGGTGCGTGCGCGCGCGCCACACGGCGCTAGGTTGTGCGGCACTGCTGTTCTGGTGTGCAAGCCAAGCTTCGCGCGCGCCCGCGCAGGAGCCTGCTTCAACCGACGCGCCTGTGGAGTGGAGCGCAAGCGAGCGCGCGCGGGTGCTGACACTCGCCCCGCTGCCGCCGGTTCCAGACGACCTCACCAATCCCGTGGCCGATTCGCTGGCGGCTGCACGATTGGGCCGGGCGCTGTTTTTCGACGCTGGACTCTCCCGCACGGGGACCGTGTCCTGCGCTACGTGCCATGACCCGGAGCTAGCCTTTGCCGACGGTCGGCCCACCGGCCGAGGATTGGCGGACTTGACGCGCAACACCCCATCACTTCTGGGTGCGGCCTGGCAGCGCTGGTACTTTTGGGACGGGCGCGCGGACAGCCTTTGGAGCCAGGCGCTGCAGCCCATCGAGCATCCCGATGAGATGGGCTCGACGCGACTCCAGGTCTTGCGCCACGTCGCCGGCAAGGAAACCTTGCGCGCAGAATACGTAGCCCTGTTCGGCCCGCTTCCGGCCCTAGAAGACCAGGCGCGCTTTCCGCCTCAGGCTCGCGCGGTGCCTGCGCAAGTGGGCGACGCGCAGCACCAACTCTGGCGCGACATGGCCGAGGCCGATCGCCTGGCGGTCGACCGAGCGTTCTCCAATCTGGGCAAGGCCCTGGCCGCGTACCAGCGCAAGTTGGTCGGCGGCCCTGCTCCCTTCGACCAGTTCGTGGAGGGCTTGCGGCAGGGAACTTTGGGAAATCCAGCACCCATTTCCTTGGCCGCGCAGCGGGGCTTGAAGCTGTTCGTCGGCAAGGCGGATTGCCGCTCGTGCCACAACGGGCCTACGTTCAGCGACGGCGAATTCCACGATGTCGGCCTGCCCGTGGCCAGCTCGGGCGCCCGGCGTGACAGCGGACGCTTCGAAGGCATCCAGAAGTTGCGCGCCGATCCGTTCAATGCGGCAGGGATATTCAGCTCGGCTCCCAAAGGTGAGCGCGCCAGCGACATCGACTACTTGGATAGCGGCGGTGAAACCTGGGGTCTGTTCAAGACGCCTAGCTTGCGCAACGTAGCGCGCACGGCTCCGTACATGCACGCCGGCCAGTTCCTGGCCCTGGACCAGGTGTTGCATTTCTACTCGACCCGCGAGGGCGCCCGGCCGGCCGGCCACCACGGCGAAACGGTGCTCGAGGCGTTGTTCTTGACCCCGCAAGAACTACTGGATTTGCGGGCTTTCTTGGAGAGCCTGAGCCAGCCCGATCCGCCCGCGGAATGGTGCCGCGTACCTGACGCTGCGGGGCAATAGCCCCGCCCATCCGGCAGGGCCCCTTAGGTTCGGTCCGGGCGTGCTAGCATTCTGGGCGACAAATCGCTCGGGCCAACCTCTAGGAGAGTTCATGTTCATCTCTGCTCCGATCCTGTTCGCCGTCGCCACCCTTTCTGCGGCCGTTAGCCCCGCCCACGAGGGCGATGCCAAGGTGCTCGATCGCGTGCCCCCCTACCAAGGTCCGGGATATCGCTCGGTTCGACCCGATGTCGCGGGAACGCTCAACGCGATGAGCAACCCGGGCTTCGCATCGAGCAATGCGCAATTGCTCAGCTGGGTGCCGCTGAACGAATTGAACGCGCCCCAGAATGCCAACTCGTTGACGGGCTATGTGAGCCCCTCGGGCCGCGAATACGCGCTGATCGGCACGTCGAACGGCACAGCTTTCGTCGAAGTGTCCAATCCCGGATCGCCGGTGGTTCGCAGCATCATCCCCGGGCCGCAGAGCCTTTGGCGCGACGTGCGCACGTACCAGAACCACGCCTATTCGGTGAGTGAAGGCGGCGACGGCATCCAAGTCATGAACCTCGCCAACCTGGACCAAGGAACGGTCCAGCACGTTGGCAACATCGAAACCGGCGGGACGATCGCCACGCATACCGTCTTCATCAATACCGCGAGCGGGTTCTTGTATCGCGCTGGCGGCGGCTCGAACGGCCTACGCATCTACAGCTTGGCCAATCCGTCGAGCCCCGCGCTGGTGGCGACCTGGAGCGACCGCTACGTCCACGAAGTCACGGTCCACACGTACACCAGCGGCCCCTACAACGGCAAGGAAATCGCGTTCGCTTGCAGTGGCTTCAACGGCGGATGGTCGCAGCCGGGCATCGACATCCTGGACGTCACCAACAAGTCCAATATCGTGCTGCTCAAGCGGGTCTTCTATTCGAACGCGGCCTACTCGCACCAGTGCTGGCCGACGCCCGACATGAAGTACCTGTACCTGAACGACGAACTCGACGAGGGCGATTTCGGCTTCACGACGCTCACCAAGGTGTTCGACATCCAAAACCTGAGCAATCCGGTCGAAAAACCGGGTTTCACCAACGGCAACACTGCCATCGGGCACAACTTGTACGTCAAGGGCAACCGCATCTACGAGGCCAACTACACCAGTGGACTGCGTGTGTTCGATTCGACCAACCCGCTCAGTCCCGTGGAGGTCGCTTGGTTCGACACGTGGCCGGAGAACGACGCCACATCTTTCAACGGTCTGTGGAACGTCTACCCGTACTTGCCCAGCGGAATCATCTTGGGCAGCGATATCGAGCGCGGCCTGTTCGTGTGGTGGGTCGGGCCGCCGGTCTTGGACATCGCCGTGCAAGGCGGGGCACCGGACTTGATTTCGATTTCCGGCACGACGCTGAACGTGCAGTTGACCGAGCAATCCGCGGGCGTGTACACGGCGGGCAGCGCCAAGTTGCACTACGACGCGGGAGCAGGTTGGGTCACGACGGACCTGGTGCCGCTGGGCGGTCTGAACTTCCAAGCCAACTTGCCCGCTGCGGCCTGTGGAGACCAGGTGCGTTTCTACTTCTCGGCCCAGACGACCAACGGCGTCACCTGGAACCTGCCGCAGGGCGCTCCGGACTTCTTCTACTTCGCGACTGCGGCTCAGTCCGTCACCGCGATCAGTTCGGATACCGTCGAATTGGCGGGCAGCTGGTCGCCTCAGACCGCGGGCGATACCGCGACGGGTGGACAGTGGGCCCACGGCAACCCGTTTGGAACCCAAGCGCAACCCGAAGACGATCACACACCGGGCAGCGCGACCAAGTGCTGGTTCACCGGACAAGGCACGAGCTTTGGCAACATCGGTGAGGCGGATGTCGACGGCGGAAATACCACGTTGACCAGTCCTGTGCTCGCGGTGCATACGCTGAAGGAGCCGGTGATCAGCTACTGGCGCTGGTATTCGAATTCGATCGGCGCGAATCCGAACCAAGACGTGTTGACCGTGCAGGTGTCCAACAATGGCACGCAGTGGGTGACGGTCGAGGTCGTCGGCCCGACCGGCTATGAGTCCTGCGGCGGTTGGCTGAAGCACCAGTTCCGCGTAGCGGACTACGTAGTTCCCACCGCCACGGTACGGGTGCGCTTCATTGCCGCGGACCTAGGATCGGATTCCATCATCGAAGCTGCCATCGACGATTTGGAGGTAACGGACGTGGGCTGCCCCAATCCGTCGCCCGAGGTCTACTGCACGGCCAAGCCCAACAGCTTGGGCTGCCTGCCCAGCATCGCTTTCACCGGCACTCCGAGCGTTTCTTCGCCGGCGGCGTTCACGATTTCGGCGAGCAATGAGCTCAACAACCGCTTCGGGTTGCTGTTCTACGGGAATGGCACCGCTGCCGGAGCCTTCCAGGGCGGAACGCTGTGCGTAAACCAGCCCCTGACGAGAACCAACCTCCAGAATTCGAATGGCAACCCTCCGCCGGACGATTGCTCGGGCACCTACGCCATCAACTTCAATGCCTACATCCAAAGCGGGATCGACCCCGCCTTGATCGCAGGCACGAAGGTCGACGCCCAGTACTGGTCGCGGGATCCTTCCGATCCGACCGGCTTCACCACGGCCCTGTCCAACGCGCTCGACTTCATCATCCAGCCGTAGTTTCACGGCTAAGGGCTTGGCTTGGAACTCAAGTCCAAGCCGACTCGGGCAGGTGCGCACCAAAGACCGCGGGGCGCTTGGGAATCCCAAGCGCCCCGCTTCGTTTCCTGCCGCAGGCTCGAGGCCCGCGGGTCACGGGCTTACGGCTCGAAAGTGAACGCCAAGGCGTTCGAAATCGAAACCGTCGTGCCGTCCGGGTGGGAAGGATCGCGCGCCCAGTACTGGCAGTAGGCCAGGGTGCCGGCGGTCAGCCCTTCGGAGATGGCGTAGGCCTTGGTGAAGTTGAACGTGTACACACCCGAGCAGTCATCGGGAGGCATGTTGCCGCCGGAACCTTGCACCGGCGTGCGGCGCAGGGGCGGCGCGACGCACAAGGTTGCTCCGAAGAAAGGCACGTTGTTGGGGCCGACATTGCTCCAGAACATCAAACCGGGTTTGTTGTTGAGCACGTTGGAGCATCCAACGAAGAAGTTGTCGGGGCCGGAAAAGCTCGGATTTCCGGTGGAACCGATCGAAGGTACGCAGCCCAGGCTGTTGGGCTTGCCCACGCAGTAGGTCGTGGGATCCGAGGCGACAACCAGCGCTTGCCCACGGACTTCACCTCCCGGGAAATTCGAAGAGTGCGCGTTGAAGTAGCTCAGGCCGGCCAAGTACTGGGCTTCCTGCGCCTCCAGCGGGAACACGAAGGAACCATTGGTGTGGCTGCCGGTGCCGATGTTGAACTGGATGCCGGCGTTGGAACCAGCTGGCGCGAATCCGTGGATGTGGGCGGCCGTTTGAGACGAGCTCAAGTCCGCGAAGGTCATGCTGAAGTCGATCGTGTTCGTCGCACGATTGAGTTGCATGAACGCTGTGCCGGTGCATGCCGTAGCCACGGGCGGAACCTCTTGCGCGCCGCTGAGCTTGGCTCCCAGCAGTGCATCGCTGGTGGAGCGAACCACTTGACCGCGAATCTCGCCACCAGGAGAGCTGCTGGTGTGGATGTTGATGTAGGACAGGCTGGCGAGGTAGTTGCCTTCGTCAGCCTCGGCATAGTTGAGAACGCCGCTCTTGGTCTTGCCCGCGGGCAAGGGGAACAGGACGCCCGCATTCACACCCGGGGGAGCGAAACCGTGGATGTGCGCAGCCGTTTCGGCGGAACTGAGTCCGTCCACGGTCAGGTCGTAGGTGATCGTGTTGGCATCCAAATCGAATACCAAGACGGCAGTGCCTTTGCCGTTGCTCGGATTCGGAGGAACCTCTTGAGCACCATTGAGGACCGCGGTGAAGCCTATTTTCTGGGCAGAAGCTGCGGAAGCTAGAGCCAGGCCCGCTAGCGCGAGCGCGGCGGTTCGCCGGCCGCTTGGAAGTGCGTGTTGAAACATTGCGAAGAAACCCTTTGAAGTCGGTAAGTGATGAGAACGCGTGAGGAAGTACGCAGCCAAGCGCCGATCGGCTTCCTGCCTCGGCCCGATTCGCGCGTCGGGGAGGTTCGGAGCGAGGCCCCGCAAGCCCCGTCCAGAAATCGTCAGCGCCGCCTATTGAGAGAACGATGGGGTGCGTAGGACAATGTCCCACCCTCCCCCCTAGAGGGTACCCAAGTCTGGCAGACCCACACGGAGAGCCAAGGGAGGCCTCCCCGGCCACCTACCTGGCCAATGGGCCCGGGGGAGGTGTCGAAACGGGTCGTGAAGCCCCCCTGGCGACATGCGCGCGGCCACTGGGTGCAAAGGTAGAGAAAAAAAAGCCCCCGGCGGATTCCTTGGAACATTGCCTCCACCACATTCCCCGCAAGCGGCCACCGGCGCTAGGGGTTACCGGGTAGGCTAGAGGGGTTGTCCTGCCTCGCCTGGCTCGGCCGGCAGGCCCCCTCTCTGGCGCCGCCTTCTCTCCGGCAACGCCTCCCTCCAAAAACAGCCGCTAACTCAACCACACCTTGAAGTTCCAACCGATTCTTCTTCTCTCCAGCGCCGTGGCCGCCTCTGCCTCCAGTGCAGCCGCCATGCAGCAGTTCCAGCACCAAGTAGGGCTTATCC
>JAKFYL010000259.1:7892-16756 GCA_021730845.1 Planctomycetota bacterium
GTCCGGTGGACCGAAGGCGTCGAGACCGCCGACGTCGACAAGGACGGCGACTTGGACATTTTCTTCGCCGACGGCGATGGATTTTCCACCCCGGGAACGCAGCGCCAAAACGTGCTCGTCATCAACAAGTTCGTCGAGAACGGCAGCACCACGCTTTCGTTCGCGGATGAGAGCGTCGCGCGCCTTGGGGTCAACCTCTCCAACGCCAAAGGCGTCACCACGGCGGACGTCAATGCCGACGGCTGGGTCGATGCCCTGTTTTGCAACGCGTTCAACACGGATACGCCCTTCCTGTACATCAACCAGGGCGCCGGCAACCCGGGCTTCTTCAACATGGAGAGCGCGACGCGCGGCTTGACCACGCTGCTGGCAGCTGGCGGCGCGATGTTCGGAGACATCGACAACGACGGTGACCTCGACTTGCTCACCAACGCCAACTACCTGGGCTCGGGTTCGGGCGCGCCGCGCTTGTACTTGAACAACGGACTGGGTTTCTTCACCGAAAACGTGGCCTTCGCTGCCGGTGCGCCTTCCAAGTCCACGCACATGGACGTGCAGTTGGTCGACATCGACAACGACTTCGATGTGGACTTTTTTGGCGCCAACCGGGCTTCGAATGCGGGCGGCAACCACTACCTGATGCTGAACAACGGCCTAGGCGCGTTCACCGACAGCTCTTCCGTAATCGGAGCAACTTCGGCCAACGTCTATGAAGCCGACGTCGGTGACCTCGACAACGACAACGACATCGACTTGTACTTCGTGAGCCTGTCCGGATTCGCGGATGGCGCGCAGCGCAACAACCTGATTCCTAGCAACACGCTCTCGTTCACCAACCAGGCCAGCCTGGGGGCGGACGACGACAACGAGATTGCCCTGTCGGACTACGACATGGACGGCGACTTGGACGCATTCATCGGATCGCTGGGCGCGCGCGAGAAGATCTGGCGCAATGATGGTGGCCTGGTGTTCACCAACCAAAGCACGGCCATGACGGCCGTTTCCGACTCCACGCTGGACTGCACGATCGCCGACCTCAACAACGACGGTCGCTACGACTTCATTTCGGCCCAAGGCGAGTCCAACTCGGCCCAATGGGCCAACAAGGTATATCTCAACGTGACCGGCCCGCTCGATACCATCAAGCCCGCGATCACGGCCACCAACGCACCGGCCAGCGCCATTGCGACGGGCCCGGTCGTGGTGCGCATGAAGGTGCGCGACCAAGTCAACGATGACGGTGTCGATTTCGTGTCCGCCACTGGCCGGTACGTGATCTTGACCGCGCCTTCGGCCCAAGCGATTTCGATCAACGCGGGCGCGTTCGCTCCGGCCAGCGTTTCGATTTCGGCCGGCACGACCGTGACCTGGACCAACAATTCCGGCGTCAACCAAAACGTCGGCAGCACCACCAATCCCTACGACTACCAGTCGGGCACGATTGCTCCGGGCGGCACCTACGCTCATGCTTTCGTGACCCCCGGGGTCTACAACTACAGCACGAGCCTGGGCGGCTTCTCGGGGACGATTACGGTCACAGGGTCGGCTAGCGTCGGAACGAACATTCGCGCGGGCGTCGGCCTGCACCGCTTCTCGTTCGCCGACACGGCGGGCGGCAACGGTGTCGAACTCGTGTACGAGTGCGAATTCCGCGATTGGCGCAACAACACCAAGATCAGCGAGAGCGGCCGGGTCACTTTGTTGCCCAATACCTGCCCGAACCCGACCTTGTTCTGCGTGTCCAAGACCAGTTCCTCGGGTTGCACTCCGGCGATGGGTTCTTCCGGCTCCGCTAGCCTGTCCGCACCCGGCGGGTTCGCCGCCCTTGGCACCCAACTGGAAGACAACAAGAACGGCCTGATGTTCTTCGGCACCACCGGCCAAAACAGCTCGCCGTTCTTCGGTGGCACGCTGTGCATCGGTGCCCCGCTGCATCGCCTATCGCCCAAGAACACGGGCGGCACAGGGGCTTGCTCGGGCGCGCTCAGCTACACGCTGGCGGAGATGCTGGCCCAGCCCTCGGGCGGTTCCCTGCTCATCGCGGGTCAAACCGTGGACATTCAGACCTGGTTCCGCGATCCCTCGGATCCGTTCACCGTTGGCTTGACCAACGGCATGGAATTCCAAGTCTGCCCGTAGTTCCTGGGCACTATCGGCTAGTTCGATTCCGGCGCCGCCCCACTGGGGGCGGCGCCGGACTGTTTTTCTTGGCCTAGCCGCGTGACATTCCGCTGGATCCGCGGACTGGAACAGACAGGATTCAGCTCTCGGCAACCTTGCACGACCCAGCGGCGGCGGATGCCGTGCCCAGGCGCGGGTGGTCTTTGGGCCGAATCTTCCGCCCGTTCACAGTGGCGGAGCCCACGACCAAGACAGTGGACGCCAGGCACAGCCAGGCGAACCAGTCACCATACCGAGCATAGAGCGTTCGTTCCGCCCCGGGCCGCACGCCTGCCGTCACGCTT
The DNA here is from genome assembly GCA_021730845.1 of Planctomycetota bacterium. Taxonomy (GTDB): domain Bacteria; phylum Planctomycetota; class UBA1135; order UBA1135; genus JAKFYL01. The sequence goes on from JAKFYL010000259.1 coordinate 10,358, forward strand.
ACAGCGCCGTCGTCGCGAGACCTTGCTTGGGCAACGATTCGCCCTGTGGCATCGCACACCGTCAGCAGGCCCTGGGAAGCGCATCGAACCAGGGCATACCCGCCTTCCACGGCTCGAGTGACTGCCATGCGGCTGTGAAGCTGCGCATCTGCGCCAAAATCCCACGCTGGAGTCAGCATGACTCCAATGCCGGCTCGGGCATATCCGCGCCCGAGCGAGTGAAAGTCGAGGTCCTTGCAGATCGCGATGCCAAGCAGCGTGCCTGCGTGCAAGGCCGTGACATTGCCAGTGCCGATGGTGTAGCCAGCTTCCAGTCCAGGAACGAGGTGGCGCTTCGAGTACGAAATGGCCTGGCTTTCCCCTGGCTGGAATAGCACAGCGATGTTGGCGCGTCCCCCCTCATCGATTCGATTCAGACCGGCGAGGACTGCAACGCCAGTTCGGTCCGCTGCGTCTTGGAACAGGCCTTGAACACGACCGCTCGACGCCGCGCCGACACCCAATAGCTTTTCGGGCAGAACGACAATAGATGCGCCCCTTGCTGCAAGCTCCTCGAGCGCCTGAATCGCTTTCTCGACGGCTGGAAGCACATCCTCGAGCGCCGTGGCCTCAAACTGAGATGTCAACTCGTCGTGCGCGAACAACCCAACTTGAATCGGCTCGGCCGACGACGCTTTCTTCAGGCGCAACACACCGAAGAGCAGGACCACGGCTAGCGGGACAGCGGCCGATAGCAAGACCCAACGCACCGCAGGTATGTCCGTTCTTTGGCGCCAGGCGCTGGCAATCGCGGATGGCACAAGCGCTAGAAGAAAGCTGACGCCCCAAATGCCAGTGATAGAGACAAGCTGCAGCAAAGGCAGAACATCGGCTTGTGAGTACGCCGTGTTTCCGGCCGTTCCGTGCGGTGAGGTCAGGGCTATGAGAAACTCGGAGCTCGTGAGGATCAGCGGATAGGCAACCACCGAGACCATGGTCGGCGCGCGCCGCGCCACGAACCTCCAGAGCAAGATGACTGCGCAGAAGTGCAGCGCAAGGCCAACGACGGTACCGGCCACTACCGTTGGTGGGAGATCTCGATACGCAATGATCAAATTGACGGAGCCCAGCACCGCAGTCGCCGCGGCAAGAATGGCGGTGCCTCTTGCGGACATGTCCCGAGCAAGGAGGAGCAGGGGCAAGGGCGTCAACCATGCCAAGGGCCACACGCTGTGTACCCCGAGCGATACGAACCAGGCAGCGCCGCCCGCGCCAGCCACCAACACCTTGGCCAGCAAGGACGGGCGGGAATTCATGGATCGGTCTTCCATCGACCACTCCGCAAGGGGGACACTTTGAAACTTGGACCGCTTGGCTTTCAAGCTGGCCAACGAGCTTGACGCAGATTCTAGTTTGGGATCAGTCGCGACTCGGGGCCAGGCGCATCAGCAACGGAGTCAACAAGCCGTATTCCACGGCGAGAAACGCCCAGGTCTTCATCGGGTCAGGCCCGACGGCGACGGCCTCCATGCGCGTGCCGGCCAGATACGAGAGTGGTCCTCCGATCGCGCCAAGCAGGAAGGCCAGCTTGGGCTTCCCCGCCAGCCAAGCCAAGGAAGTGCTCGGCAAGGTCGCGAAGGCCACCCACAGCGCGCAGATCCAGGGAGGCACGAAAAGGAATGGCCAGGCGGCCGTCGAACCCGGATAGGCCGTCGCTCCTAGGTAATGGGCAACGCTATCTAGGCAGCTCCCCAGGAGTGCGACCGCGGCTACATACGCGAGCTCGGCCCGCCTGCGAACCGCGAAGCACAAGTGCAGCGCAAGCAGAGCAGCAGCGGTTGCTGGACCTAGCCACATGTTGCCCCTGGCGCCGCCGAAAACGCAGGCAAACCAGACCGCCTGGAACCCTGCGAAGCGGAACAGGTTTCTCACAACCGGCGGCTGGAGCCGTTTGGTGACGTCGCGCTCGTTGCGGGACGTTCGAAGAGCATCTGCACGTCGCTTATGTGACGCTCGGCGAATGCGCCGGCGCAGTAGCAGAAGTAGAACTCCCACATGCGCAGTTGCTGCTCGGTGAACCCAAGGCCGCGCGCCTTGGCCCAGTTCGAGCGCAGCGCGCTGCCCCACTCTTGCAAGGTGCGAACGTAGTGCCGACCGATGTCGTCCAGCTGCACGAGGCGTAGATCCGTGGCTCGCGTCGCGGACGAGCACAAGCTGGTCACGGACGGAATGCAGGAACCGGGAAAGATGTGCCGCTGGATGAAATCCACGCACTTTCGGGCGCTGTCGTAATAGCGGTCGGCGATCGTGATGGCCTGCAAGCACATGCTCCCGCCGGGCCGCAGCCTGGCGCCGCAAACGGCAAAGAACTCGTCCATGTATTCGTGGCCAACCGCTTCGATCATCTCGACCGAAACCAGCTTGTCGAAGCTACCCTCCAGGCGTCGATAGTCTTGCTGCAGCAACTGCACCCGTGATTCCAAACCTGCCTCGCGGATGCGCTGCGCTGCAACCGCGTGCTGCTCCCGCGAAATCGTGGTGGTCGTGACACGACATCCGTACTCCTTGGCCGCATGCACGGCCAAGGCACCCCACCCCGTCCCGATCTCGAGCAGGTGGTCCTTGGGTGTCAGCTTCAGGAGCGAACAGATGCGGTCGATCTTCGCCTTCGAGGCTTCCTGCATGGTCGTGCTCGGCGAATCGAAGATTCCGCACGAGTACGTCATGGTCTCATCGAGAAACAGTTGAAAGAACGCGTTGGAAAGGTCGTAGTGCGAAGCGATGTTCTTACGGCTTCCCTTCTCCGTATTGCCGCGCATGCGGTGGTACAGTCCGAGCACCGGACGCGACAATCTGGCCCAGCCACTCTCGAGTCCTTCAAGCGCCGCCCGATTGCGTGTAAACAAGCGCACCACGGCCGTCGGATCCGCGCTGTTCCACCACTCCTGTGCGTACGCCTCACCGGCGCCTACGCTGCCGCGCAGGGCAACTGCGCGCCAAAATCTGGGGTCCTGCACGCGCAGCTCCGCATCCGGGACTCTTGCATCGGACGCGCCGAACGAATGTCTGCGCCCACCTTCGTGCACCGTCAGCAAGCCGCTCTCGATGTGCGCGAATCGGGACAGTACCGATCGGGCCAGGAACGAACCTGTATCGATGGAGTCTCGACGCAGCGTGGTGGTGCTCATGTCTCATTCGCGCCGATGTTGGATGGGCGCAGTTTGGGGTGTGGAAAGAAAGGCATGCGCTTGAGGTACAAGAGTGCGGCCTGCCAATAGATGGCGACATGCAGCCGCAGCGGCTGAAAGGGGTAGCGCACCAGCACGCGCATCAAGTTGACCCCTGTCAGGGAGCGCCTTTGGCACTCCATTCCGGCGCTGAAAACGGGCGTTCCTCGATCCAGATTCGTCATGCGCACGCTGAGCCGATCTCCGGGGGCGGCGAAGCGCCACTCGTACTCCAACTTCATGCCGAAGAAGGGCGAAACGTGAAACGTCTTCGTGAATCGGCTTTCCAGCGCTTGATCGAGTTCCAATCCGCGTGCATCGAGCACATAGGTGTGGCGCTCGCGCCACGGTGTGTTGGTGATTTCGGCGGCCACAGCCTCGAGTCGGCCGCCAGTATCGAAGCAGTAATAGAAGGTGACCGGATTGAAAACGTAGCCCCAGGTGCGCACTTGGGTGAGCATGCGCACCGCGCCGCTGGGGCGATGCCCGAGTTCTGCGCGCACGAGCTCCAACACGGACTCCTTCAGGCTCCGATCAGGATCGCCTAGATAGTCCGCGCGCCGAAACCAGGAGACGTTGGCGCGGCCTACCGACCACAACCAACGTTTGGCGAAAAGCCGAGGGAGTTCGTCCAAGTCGATGTACAGGAAGTAAGCCCGCTGAGAAAACCGATGCCGCCGGGGCATGGTCCGGTCGTGAAACACCGTTCCTTCGTAGATCGCGCTGTGGCTCATGTGCGAGCCATCGCTGGAATGCGGCCTGCAACGGCCATGGCGCTCTTGACGCCGTCTTCGTGAAAACCCCAGCCCCAGTAGGCCCCACAGAAGTGCACGCCCCGCACACCATCGATCTCTTTGTGTCTCTTCTGGGCTGCTACGGCCTGCGTGGAATAGACCGGGTGGTGGTAGACGAACGTGCGCAGGACCTTCGTGGGTTCTAGGGCGGCTGTGCCATTCAAAGTGACGAAGTACTGCTGGGTCGTTTGGAGTCGCTGCAAGCAGTTCATCCAGTACGTCAGCGTCGGGAGCGCATTCGGCGGATCCGTGACCCGGTAATTCCAACTCGCCCACGCCCGGCGCTGTTTGGGCAACACGGCACTGTCTTGATGCAGGGCCACTTCATTGCGCTGGTACTGGAACGCGCCGAGCACGCTGCGCTCGCTGGCCGTGGGTTGGTGAAGCAGCTCGAGGGACGTGTCGGCATGAGTGGCCAAGATCACTCGGTCGAAGTGTTCGGCCGGTGCCCCCGAGGCATGCACCAACACTCCGTCGTCGACCGTCTCCACCTTGGTGACCGGCGTATTCAGGCGCAGCGCGCGGCGGAAGGGAGCCACCAAGGCCTCGACGTATTCGCGCGACCCACCGCGAATCACGAGCCACTGCGGGCGCCCGTCCACTTGGAGGAATCCGTGGTTGTGGAAGAAGCGCAACAAGAACAACAACGGAAAACGGCGTAACGCGTCCGGTTGCGCAGACCAAATCGCCGCTCCCATCGGTACGAGGTGCTGCTCCACGAAAGCCCGGCCGTATCCACCGCGCTCCAAGTACTCTCCAACGGTGACTTGGTCATTGGCGTCGGCGAGCAGGCTGGGAGCTTCCTTGTAGAATCGGCGAATGTCCGCCAGCATGCCCCAAAAACGCGGGCGCAGAGCGTTGAATCGCTGCGCAAACAGCCCGTTGATCGACGTCCCGTTGTATTCCAGACCGTCCGCGTCACAGCGGACTGAAAAACTCATGTCGGAGGGCTGGCTTTCCACACCCAGCCGTCTGAGAAGCTTGCAGAAGTTCGGATAGGTCTTGCGATTGAAGACGATGAAACCTGTGTCGATTGCAAAGCGTTGCCCTTGCGATTCGACGTCGACCGTATGCGTATGTCCGCCGATCCAGTCACTCTTCTCGAAGACCGCCAGCTCGTGTTGTTGGTGCAACAGGTGCGCAGCGGTCATGCCCGCGATGCCGGTACCGACGATCGCAATCTTCACGGGACGATTCCTAGCCGTCCACGGATCGGCTGGGACGGGACTTGAAGTTCCATACCAGACCCAGTGCGCCCATGGTCCTCAGCAGGTACCAGCTCATGTCGACCTCCCACCAGCGCAAGCCCTGGCGCGTGGACGCCGGGGACCGATGGTGGTTGTTGTGCCAGCCTTCACCGAAAGTAAGCAGTGCCAAGACGGCGTTGTTTCGGCTTTGGTCGTTGGTTTCGAAGCGACGTGATCCGAAACGGTGGGCAACCGAGTTGATCGAAAAAGTCAGGTGGTAGAGCAAGACCGTGGAGATGCAAAACCCGTACACAACCATTTGCCACCCGTTCGTGCCGAGTTCCGGTGCGAGCCCGTGCAGGAGTTCCCCAAGTGCGAACAAGGCTGGAATCAGCAGCAGCGGGATCACGGAGTCGAATCGATCCAAGAATCGCAACTCCGGAAAACGCATCAGGTCAGGAACCAGGTCCATGCGCGTCCGAAAGTTGCCATTGGCCAGAACCCAACCTACGTGGCTCCACCAAAATCCTTCGCGCGGAGAATGGGTATCGCCTTCGGAGTCCGCGTGTTGGTGGTGGGCGCGGTGGTGCGCAGCCCACCACAGCGGACCTCGTTGCACAGCCGTGGAGCCCAGCAGCGCGAATAGAAACTGCATGAAACGCGAGGTCTGAAACGAGCGGTGGGAGAAGTAGCGGTGGTAGAAGGCCGTGATCGCAAACATGCGCAGGGCATAGAATCCGGCGCAGACGGCCAGCGCCGTCCAACTCCATCCGACCACGAGAGCGAACAGGCACCCCAAGTGAATGGCCAAGAACGGCAACGTGCGCAGCCAATCGATGGCGCGCGGGTCTCGTTCGGCATCTTTGGGGTCCTCTGCCCAGGCGTCCAGCCAACGCACGAGGCTCGCAGTCGTAGCTCGCATGGTCACAACTTCACCAGCGGCACTCGCGCCGGCTGCAAAAGGTGATGCGAGACGCCCCATTCTTGCCCGTTGGCGAATCCGAACAGCTCTGCGCAGGCCAGGAAGAACACCCGCCAGCGATGGAACCAGATTTCCGCGTTGTCGGGGCCGTAGGTTCTTTGGAACAGCCCGAGAACTTCGGCCCGCTGGAGCTCCAAGTTGGCAAGCCAGTCCTCGGCGGTTCGCGAATAGTGAGTTCCCGGCACGAACCACGACTCACTGGGTTCGAATGGCGTCACCATGCGTAGCGG
>JAKFYL010000393.1 GCA_021730845.1 Planctomycetota bacterium
GGCGACCGCGGTGGTGACCGAGGCGGTGATCGCGGTGGAGACCGCGGCGGCGACCGCGGTGGAGACCGCTGGTAAGCCCCGCGAACCATTCGCACTCGATGACCGAGGCCGACGCAGCGCGATGCTGCGTCGGCCTCGAGTCGTTTGAGACGGATCCGTTCGTGGCACTTGTCTAGGGAATGATGCGCGCGTGCAGGCCGTTGGTTAACCCGACGTTGTTCGGTGCGCTGAAGCCCGTGTCGCGTGACCAATACTGAGCGTAGAAGTCCTGTCCTGCTGACAAGCCTTCGGCCGTGAAGAAGGCTTGATCGGCCTGGAAGTAGTACTGACCCGTACACGGGTAGCCGAGGTTTGTGCCCGTGCTCTGAACCGGAGTGCGCTTGATGGGTGCTCCCACGCACAGTGTTCCGCCGAAGAACGGCACCGACGCAGAGGTGTTGGACCAGATCATCAAACCGTTGAACCCGGGAATCACGTTGACCCCCACCACTGCCAGTCCACCCCCGATGGAAAGGCTCGCTGCGCCGCCATAGGTGATGCCTGGAGTGCAGCCCAAGGAGTTCACTTTGGCCGTGCAATAGCTGTTTGGAAAGGGCGCATTGCCAAGGTGGATGCGGACATACCCGCCGCTGCTGGTGTAGGTGCTATCTACCGGCGCGCTGCCCATGACCTCCGGCGTGCCATCGTTGTTGAGGTCGCCAGCAGACGCCACGGTGGAACCCATGCCAGCGAACGTTTGGTAGCCAACCCATGCGGTCAAGGCCGATCCCGTGTGGACGGAGAACACATCGACGCGGCCGTTGAAAGCTCCGGGGGAATTGTCGTAGCCGGAGGATCCTACAACGATGTCACCGCGACCGTCACCGTCGAAGTCATCCACTCCGGCAATGGAATTGCCCATGAAATCCTGTTGCCCCGTGCCCGTGAACGTGCGCAGCACGGCGAAGTTGCTGCCGCTGAACACGCGCACACGGCCCACATACAGTGCAGCGTTCGACCAATCAGGCTCACCCACGGCGAATTCGTTCTTGCCGTCTCCGTTGGTGTCAGGGACTCCCGCGACGCTGAAGCCCAGAGTTTGGCCCGCTTGGGTCCCCGCGATACTGAATAGGATCGCTCCCGTGCCACCGGCTTGCACATATGCACTCCCGGCGTCCACCAGGCTCGTCGAAGCATCGTATGTGGGCCCACCGACGATGAATTCGTCGCGGCCGTCTCCATTCAGGTCGCCAACGCGCGCGATGCTGGTGCCGTAGCTATCAATGCTTTGGTAGCCCCCAAGGACCTTGAGCTGAGCAAAGGTCGCGCCGGAATAGATGACGACGTAACCGCCGTCCGCGAGAATCTGGACGTACTTGCCCTTCGGCGCGCCAACCGCAAAGTCAGCCTTGCCGTCGAGGTTGTAGTCGCCAATCGCGCAGACACTGTGGCCGAAATCCTCTGCACTAGAAAACTGCCCGAACCCGAGTTTCTTGGTCAGCAGGGCACCGGTGGCTCCCGAGAAGACGTAGGCCGCCCCCAAATCGGGGATGCTCGAGTCATAGCCCGGGGCACCGACGATGATCTCATCCTTGCCATCGCCCGTGACGTCATCGAGCGCGGCGACGCTCCAGCCAAAGTCGTCGCCAGTTACTTCGCCTTTAAGCGTGAGAATGGCCTGACTGGTCTTGCTCGAATACACACGCACGACACCCGCACCAGCCTGCAAGCCGGCGCCTTTGGGAGCTCCGACCAAGACGTCGGGCAGTCCATCACCGTCCAAGTCGGCGATCGAACTCAGTCCACGACCGAGCTGTTCGCTGGGCTGTCCGGGAATGTCGTACAAAGAAGCCTGGGCCTGGCTTGTGGCTGCGGTTAGCGCCAGAGCGGCAACGATCTGAATGGAAGTGCGGGTACGCATGGGTCGTCCGAATGGTTGGGGCAGTCCGAGATGGACGCCAACCCGAACATCCGTCGTTCCAGCAACCTGTTACGGACTAGCCCGGATTGCTAGCCACGTATCCTGGGCTCCCGGCCATGCGCTACTAGCCGGTCAAGCGACCGGTTCGTCCCAACTACGGCTCGATCTGCGCGCCCCCACCCGGGGGGCATGAGCCGCTGCTTCAGGTAGGCACGCCGAGGGCGGGCAACACCCAGGTTCGCAGTGCTACGAACCCTCCAAGTACCAAGGCGGCAACCAAAAGGTCACGCGCGAATCCCGTCGGCTTCAAGATCATGATGGTCGCCTATCCAGTGCAATCGATCGGCCTTTCAGCAGCTCAAGACCGAGAAAAAAGCTGCTTGAAGGGCCGTCTTCGCATTCTAGCCCCTCGGAAGCTGCCTTCCGAGGGGTCTTCCTTCTATCTATGGCCAGATGGCCGCGGGGACGGCCCTAGCGGGAAGCAAGGATGTACATCGTCGCTCCTGCAGCCCGCGCGCGACTACTTGCCGCGGCCTTTGCCCTTGCCACCGGCGAAGTATTTGGTGCCTCGCTTCTGCCCTTCGGTGCGCAGCACGCGCGCCTTGACCATTTTCAGTGCAGGGAGCTTGAGAACTTTGGTGCTCGCTTTCAGCTCGCGCGCAATTTCTTCCAAACGCAAACCGGGCTTGGCCTTAACCAGCTCGAGCATCATGGCGCCAGCTTGTTCCACTTGCGCACTGGGGCGGCGTCCACGCTTGGCGCCGGGTTTCTTGGTGGGTGCAACCAGGGGCGACGGAACGCCGGACTTGCGCGGGCGGCCCGGTCCACGCCGGACGCCAGCAGCAACGGCCCCAGCAGTGGCATCAGCTTGCCCGAGCACCGAAGTAATCGAGGCCAGCGCCGAGCGCTTCACGAGTGCCGAAAGATCGCCAAGGAAAGATTCAATACGCGAGCGAATCTCGCGGTCCAATTCAGAGGTTTTCATGCTTCGAACGATGTTTGCCCCCTGGGGGCGCGATGTTTAGGGGATAGCGAGCGCAGGCAGCGTAGGAAAGTCTAGGCTTAAGTTCCAGCCGTAATTCAATCGAACGAGTGCCAGGAAACGCGTTGAACACCTTACGACCCGCCGGTTCTTGCTCCCTAAGGGCAATTCCAAGAAACTGCGCGGTTGAGGCGTTCCTTTTTCAGTGTGCCGGCATATAAACACCCACAAGGCAGCCTACATTCACAAATGAAACGAAGGACTTTTCTTGGTTTGGCGGCGGCGAGCGGTGCCGCGAAGTTGGTGCTTGCGACTCCGGGCAGTACCGCACCGGACCTGCGAGCTGCCTTGGTCCGCGCCCAAGCTAAAGGCAAGCCCCTGCTCATCTTGCCCATTGGACCAGACATGGACGGGTCCAAACTCGCCGGCCTGACGCTGGGGCAGCTCCTCGGTCGAGGTTCGGACGAGGACGTGGCTTTGTTGGCATTGTGTGAATTCCAGGCGCTCGCGATCTCCGATTTGCAAGCAGCCGTGACCGTGGGCGCGGGAGCGGCATTTGTGCTCCTCGACAAGCTGGACTCGCCTCGCGTCCTGGGAACCCTCGGGCGAGGTGAACTCGACCCCCAAGGCGGCCCGGAACCCTTCGTTGCTTGGTTGCACAAACTACTGACCGCCGATCTGGCGCAGGCCTCCCAGCAGTGCGCCGAACTTTGGTATGTAGGTGGTTTGCACGTTGAGCCTCCGCACGCTGTTCCCTGGCGCCCGCGAGCGGAGGAGACCGATCGCGCCGCGGCCATGCTGTATGAGTTCGCACTGGAGAACCAGGACCAGCGCGCGCGCTGGATGGGTTTCCTAGCGCAGTCCGCCGCAGCGCGTCTGTGGGACCAGGATCCGCCGGGTGCGAAGTGGGTGCTTGGACCAATGACCCGAACACCACAGTCCGATCCGTGCCCCGCTTGCGGCATGGCGTTCATGCCGCCGCGGGCCAAGGAGTTCCTGGACTACTACACCAAGTAACTGGCTCTCGCATTGAACGTAAGCGTCGGATTGGCACTGCAGCCGGACCACGCGTTCCTGGATCTGTGTGCAGGTTTGCTGCGCGAGCAAGTCGACTACTTCGAAGTGGCTCCTGAGACCACTTGGAGATCTGCCAGTCCAGGTGCAGATTTCGAACCGAACCGCTTCCACTGCGAATTCCTGGCCCTTGGTCAAGCGACGGGCCTGCCTTTCGTGGCCCACGGCGTGGGCATTTCGATCGGCACGAGTCCGCGCGATCCAGCGCGCGACCAGCGCTGGCTCACTCGTTTGATCGCCGATCAAAGCCAGTTTCAATACCTGTGGTACACCGATCACCTGGGCACGAGCGTGGTGGAAGGAAGCGAACTGGCGTTGCCGCTCCCGCTGCCCTACAACGAAGCTGCCTGCCAGGCCACGCGCACAGGTCTAGAGATCATGCAGCACGCCGTGCCTACCGTTGGCTTCGAGAATTCGGCGTTCTACTTCCATCCCGGGGATCCGCTGGAGGAAGCGCGCTGGATCTCCCACGTGCTGGATCACGGCTCCGCGCACTTGCTGCTGGATCTGCACAACGTGCACACCATGGCGACCAACGCCGGTTTCGATCCACGCGCGTACGTGGATTCCCTGCCGCTCGAACGCGTGATCGAAATGCACGTTTCGGGCGGTAGCTGTTCCGATGCTCGCTGGCTGCGTTCGGGACGCGTGCTGCGCCTGGATAGCCACGACCATCCCGTGCCCGAACCGGTCTGGGATCTGGCCGCGCATTGCCGGCCGCGCTGCGCGAACTTGCGCGGGATCACTCTCGAACGGGTGGGCGGCACGATCGAGCAAGGCGACGTGCCGCTGTTGGGCGAAGAACTGCGACGCGCCGCACGTCTGGCTGGAGGTGGTCGTGGAGCCTGACTTGGGCGTTTACAATGCGTGGCTTGCGGCGCAAATGCGCGGCGGCGGCGGCGACTCCAGCCCGGACTTGCCACGCCACACGGCAGCGCACATCGACGCCGATGGACTCGCCCTCTCGCGCCTTTTGGTGGCAAAATTGCGCTTCGAACGGCTGCTGGGTGGCAGCGCTGCGGCGGCGCGCTGGTTCGAGACCGATCCGAAACAATTCACGGCTGCTTTCGACAGCTATCACAATCAGGTTTCTGCGCGCGCGTTCTTTCCGAGTGAAGAGGCCCTCGAATTTCAGACCTGGCTCGCCTCCCCTTCCGCGCAAGCATTCGGCACTGCAGGCCGGCGGCATTTCCCCGCTTAAGCGGTCAGGCTCGCCTGCAACAGGCGGTGGAAGTGGTGCACGCCCGTTTCGCGCGTCGGGCTGTAGCGTCCCGGCGCGCGCAACCGCGAACGCATGCCCACTTGCACGCTCTCGACCACACGCTCGTCCTCCAGTTCGACGGAGTCCAAGTCGCGGCTGGCGCCGGCATCGAGCCGCGCGGCGTCCCAGGCGTAACTGCGGAACAAGATCCGAGTGCGGTCGACTCCCAAGGGCTGAACCGCGTTGAGCGAAATTCCCCAGGGGTACAAATTCAACATGGTCGTGGGGAACAAGAAAACGTAGTACCCGGCAATGCGCTGACCGGCCTCGGGCACACCGGGCGGCGGTTCGAAGGCATCTTCGCCGGGTTGCGCGCGCGCAATTTGCAGCGAACCGAACGGCCACAATTCCGTCGAGTAGCTGGCGTATTCGATGGCCTGTGCCAGCCCTGGATGCACGAACGGAACGTGCAGGCCCTCCAGGTAGTTCTCGCAGTACAGCGCCCAATTGGCGCGCACTTCGAAGTCGCGCGAGCGTTCGGCAATCGGACGCGCGCGATCTAGGGGCAACCACGCGAACCGCTCCAGCACTGAGCCCATCCAAGCGCCGAACGGCTCGCGGGGAGAGATACCCGCGAACAACTGGCCCGTCCAAACACCCAGCGGCACGCTGCGCAAATGGTCGCGCGAGGAGGGAAAGTCAGCCAGCGTCTCGAACTCGGGCGAACCTACGCAAGTTCCGTCCAAACGAAACTTGCGCCCGTGGTACGGACAGCGCAGTCCGCGCGACGAACTCGGCGCTTCGCACAGGATCGCGCCGCGGTGGGTGCACACATTCGAAAACGCTGCCAGGCGTCCATCTTCGCCGCGCGTCAAGAGCAGCGGCTCCTGCAAGGAACCGGGCAGCAGCGTGGTCGGCGCCGCATGAAACGACGGCGGCAGGAGTTCCGCATCGCCAATCCAGTGCCAGGCTCTCGACAGAACGCGCTGCTGCACGGCCTCGAACCAGCGCTCGTCCGTATACAAGCTGGCCGGCGGCGTGGAGGCACGCTGGATGTTGGGCTCGACTTCGAAGCGCAGATCTTCCACGGGTCGATGAGGATAGCTCAGTCCCGATGCGGCGCGTGGATCGACCTAGCCGGAGCCCAGGCCATGACCCGAAACGTACGACTGTGCACCCGCTCGCCGTACGATGTCCGCATGGGATCCGTGGAGCGGAAGTTGGCCGGACTGGCGATCCTAGCCATGGTTGGGTGCGCAAAGCCCGAGTCCGCTTGGCGCGCGGAGCTTTCGGCGTCCGACCCGTTCGTGCGCACGCTGGCGGCCGTCGCTTTGGCGGAGTTGAATCCGGGCTCTGCCCAAGACGCATTGCCTGTGCTGCTGGAGGCTGTCGACCGCACGGAATTGCGATTGGGACCGAGCGCAATGGGACAACTGACGCGCATGGCTCCAGCGCATGCTCCCTGGCTCGTAAGCCAACTGGCCTCGCAGCCCTTCATGACGATCGAACGGCGCGCCGCTTTGCGCCGCGCGGTGGTATTTGCAGGCGAGCACGGCGTTGCGCCCCTGCTCGCGGCGCTGCGCGACGGCTTGCTGGCGCCGTCGGAGGACATCGCGGCCATGCTGGTCGAGATCGGACCCGCGGCCCGAGCGCCGTTGCGTGCTTTTGGATCCGGTCAATTGCAACCGAACTTGTCTGCCTTCGCGGAATTGGTGCTCGCGCGCTTAGGCTCGGGGCAGGCCCAACAATCTGCAGCCGGCGATTCTCGATGAACAAGGGCCGAGCCGTGTTCTTGGTGGTCCTGGCTGCCGCAGCGTTCGCTGCCGGGTGGGCCCTGTTCCAATTGGTACACCAGCGAGCTGCCCTGCGCGTGATCCTAGGTTTGCGCTGGTGGTGGCTTGGCCCGTGGATGTGCGTTTCCCTAGCTTGCGCGGCGCGGCTTTCGATCACAGCGCTGCGATCCGATCGCGAGCGACCATCGCGCCTGTGCGCGCTGGCCGTGGTAGGTGTGTTCAGTTGGCTTGGCTTTCTCCTGTTGGTGCACCCCTATCAGAAGTTGTGGCTCGAGCTGGCGCTGGGTGTCGCGGGCGGGGCGTGGATGCTTGTCGTGCTGATCCTGGATGCGCTAGCGCATCCATTGCCCAAGTTCGTCTCGCGGTCGGGGATGGCGCTGTTCGGCCTGTGTCTGGCAGTGCCCTGCCTAGAGCTCGGCTTGCGTGCCTGGGCGCTCGCAAGCCCTAGGCCCTGGCTGGCACGAGTCAGCGACGCTCCCAGCAGTGTGATCGAGCGCTTTCGCCTCGCACCAGGCACGGTGCGCTTTGGCTTTCCCTGCAATTCCCGCGGATTCTACGACGAGGAATGCAGCCCGCCCCCGCGACCCAACCGATTGATCGCCGCGATTGGAGATTCCTTTCTGCTTGGTTCGGTCCCCCACGCGTTCAATTTGACCAGCGTGTGCGAGGCCTCGCTGGGCCTGGAAGTGGCAAACATCAGCGTGGCGGGTGCAGGCCCGAGCGAGTATTTGCGATTGCTCGTGGACGAAGCCTCGCCCTTGGAGCCGAGCGCGGTGGTCGTGGGTGTCTTCGTCGGAAACGACTTGAACTGCGCCGATCTGGAGGCCGGGCGCAGCCGAAGTTGGCTCGGCAGCTGGTTCGCGCGCGAAAGCAGCCTGACCTGGATCGTGCCGCGCCGACTGTTGCGGCGAGCGGCCGAGCGGCGGCGGCAGATCGATCCTGAGCGCCGTTTGGGCGAGGTCCCCGGGGAAGCGCTGCGCCAGATGGATCCGCTAGCCCTGCACAAACAAATGCCCTGGCTGGACGATCCGCTCCTGGAGCCAGAATCGATGTCCCGCGAGGCATTTTTGGAACTAGAAGCGCGTCGAGCGCTGGAGATCTGCCGCGGATTGCCGCCTGGGCTCGCGCTGCTCGAGCGTGAATTAGGACGCATGCGCGAAATGCTGGGAAGCACGCCGCTAGTCGTGGTGCTGTGGCCGGACGAATTCCAGGTGGAGGACGACTTGTGGAAAGCGGTGCTCGAGCGCGCGGCCATACCGCTGGACCGCGACCTGCCCCAACGCTTGGTTCGCGAGCGCTTGGAACGCACCGGCATTCCCGCGCTCGACCTATTGCCGATATTGCGGGCGATCGCGCCACTGGCCGACGGCAATCGGCACCTCTACCACCTGCGCGATACGCACTTCAACGCACGCGGCAATCTCGCCGCCGGTCGGGCGCTGGCGCGGTACTTGGAGGAACAGGGTTACGCCAGGTAACCAAGAGCTTGCACCCCTTTGGAAGCCCGGCCGGCGCCCGTGCCGGAATTGGTGAACCCGCGCCTTAAGTGGGCTACGAGCCTGGTGCTGTCCAAAGTACGGCGGTTCCTGACTCGCGTCATCCCCACGGGGAACGCATGCCGGCAGCCCCCGGTCTACTTTTGGGTCGGCTATCGTATGGCGCGCTGCTGCTCTGCATGCCATGCTTTCCGCCCCAAGGCGCAAGTCCGGCCCGAGTTCGCGCTCGGGGGGGAGGCCCGCCGCGGCGGCCTGTTCCCGGTACTGTCCCGGGAATAGGTTTCGAGGAGAACGTCAGGCAGTGGCAAGGCACCGATTGGATCCGAAAACGAACCTAGCTTGAATCTCTCCGTCCGGCAGTCCCGGCCCCTAGATTGGGGCAACCTCAGCTTTCTCGTGGTCGTGCACGGCCTAGCACTGGTCGCGCTCCTGTACCTGATCTTCGTGCGCGCGTCGCCGTGGACGATCGGATTGGGGTTCTTGTGGTTCGCCCTGTGCGGCGTCTCCATCACGGGTGGATACCACCGGCTCTTTTCCCACCGCTCGTACGGCGCGCACCCGCTGCTGAAGGCGTTCTACTTGTTCTTCGGCGCGGCGGCCGTGCAGAACTCGGCCCTCAAGTGGAGCCGCGACCATCGCCTGCACCATACGTTTACCGATCAGGAACGCGATCCCTACACGGTGCGCGACGGATTCTTGTGGGCTCACATCGGCTGGATCATGTTCCGCGACGAAAATCTGGACCTGAGCAACGTCAAGGACCTCGCCGACGACAAGCTGGTGCGCTTCCAAGACCGCTACTACGTCGGCCTGGCGGTTCTCGCCGGAGTCCTGCTGCCCGCCTTGGTGGGCACTCTGTGGGGAGATCCTCTGGGAGCGCTGCTCGTGTGCGGTTTCTTGCGCTTGTTCTTCCAGTGGCACGCAACGTTTTGCGTGAATTCCTTGGCACACACGATCGGCACCCAGCCGTACGACACGCGTACCAGCGCGCGCGACAGCTTCGTCACGGCGCTGATCACCCTGGGCGAGGGCTACCACAACTTCCACCACCGCTTCCAAGCGGACTATCGCAACGGTGTGCGCTGGTACCAGTTCGATCCGACCAAGTGGTTTGTGTGGGGCCTTTCTTGGGTGGGCATTACCAAGAACCTAAGGCGCACACCCGCGCTGTTGATCCAACAAGCGCGCGGGGCCAATCAGGCCTCCTTGCCCAGCTAGCAGGCCTAGCAGTCCGTGGTGAAAGTAGCTACTGCGGCTTTGCGCGCGATCACCCTGCGGCTTCGCGCTCGTCGGGTCGTGCTCAGCGGCCAGGAAGGCCGCTTCCGCCGTCCCGGTGTCGCGCTCCTTGCTGCAGGCCGAACGCGCGCTTCGCCTCGCTACGCGACTTTCACCACGGACTGCTAGGCGGGTTTGGCGCGCACGCGCACGGTTTGCCCGATGTAGTCGAGGATGCGGCGCAACCCGTCGTAGTCCGTGTGGCGCACGCGCATCCAGGCATTGGCCATGTAGCCCGCCGACGGCGGCTGCGTGGCAGTACCGGGCGCTGGATAATGGCCGTCGATCAGGTGGTCGCCTAGGCGCGTGCGCACTTCATCCAGCTTTTCATAGCCGGTGATGTGCCCATCGCACTCCGGGCGCAGTGCAATCATGCCGGCAGCGTAGCGCCGGGAAGGCGCGCGCTCGACGCGGCCCTGAACGATCGCGCGCGCCCACTCCGCGTACATGTCCAGGTCATTGGCGGCGGCATACAGGTCCCACACGCGCACGCCGGGCGGACGGCAACCGATTTCGGAGAATTTGAGTCCCTTGGGTCCGAAAAACCACTCCATGTGCGTGGCGGACGTACCGATTCCCAAGGCCTCGATGACGCGCGCTCCCATTTCGCGCACTTGGCGATAGTCGGGTGCGTCGATGCGGTTGGTGCACACCACTTGCGGAGAAATCCAGCGCGTGCGCATGGCCTCGAGCACATTGGGAAAGTAGTGGCAGGCGAAATCCATCACCACCCGGCCGTCGATGCATAACGTGTCGTAAAAACCCTCGTGGCCTTCGATGAACTCCTCCACGGCCACCGAAGCTCCACGCTCCACGCCGCTGTCGTCCAGCGCATGGCCCAATTCTTCGTCGGAAGCCACGCGCCAGGTTCCGGCGGCGCCGGCCGCGTCGCGCGGCTTGATGATCACCGGATAGCCGACGCGCTTGATGAACTCGCGAACCTCCGCGGCGGAACTCGCACCGGTTGATTGTGCGCACGGTACGCCGGCTTGGCGCAGGGCTTCCTTCATGGCCGGCTTGTCGCGACATAGATACGCGGTGCGCGTGGTCGTGCCCGGGATCGTGCACGCTTCGCGCACCTTGGCCGTGGGCATGATGTGCGCTTCGACCGTGGCTTCCAAGCGGTCCACCCATTCGCGCTGTTGGGCCCGCTTCACGGCTTGCAGCAAGGCCTGCTCGTCCGTCACCGAACGCACTTGCTCGTAGCGGTAGAGCCAACCCTTGAGTTCGTCATCCAAGGCTTGGGGCGAAGACTCGCCGATGCCTGTCACGCGCGCCCCGACCGCGCTCAAGGCACGCACGAATTCGCGTTGATTGCGCGGAAAAGCAGGCTCGACGAACAGTACGTGCATGCAATCACTTCCGCGTCAGCGGATGGGTGGGGCTGGAGGGCAAACTCGATCGTAGAGCTGGACGTACAACTCCCCCTGTCGATCCCAGGAAAAGTCCTTGGCCATGCCGTTGGCAACCAGTTGCTTCCATCCGGCGGCATCGCGGAACTGGCTGACGGCGAAATCCACCGTGTTCATGAGCGCTTCGGCCTGGAATTCGCCGAAGAAGAAGCCGGTGCCTTGCCGGGTCGTGGGCTCCCACTGCTCGACCGTGTCGGCTAGGCCCCCGGTGCGGCGCACGATGGGCGGCGTGCCGTACTTGAGGCTGTACATCTGGTTCAGCCCGCACGGTTCGAATCTCGAAGGCATCAGGAACATGTCGCTGCCGGCTTCGATTTGGTGGCTGAGGGGTTCCTTGTAACCGCGATCGTAGGCTACGCGGCCCGGAAACGTGCGCTGCAACCAAGCAAAGTAGCTTTCGTAGCGCTCTTCACCGCTGCCCAGCACCGCCAAACGCAAGTTGTGCTTGCGCAGCAACACCGGAAGGATGTCGGGCAACAGGTCGAAACCTTTTTGGATGGTCAGCCGCGAAACGATGCCCACCAAGGGGGCCTCTAGATCCGGCGCCAGTCCCATGCGCTGCAACAAAGCCTGCTTGCACAGCGCTTTCCCGCGCATGTTGGCCGGCGAGTAGTGATGCGCCAGATGCACGTCGGTCGCCGGGCTCCAATCCTCGTAGTCCACGCCGTTGACGATGCCGAATAGGTCCGACTTGCGTTGGCGCAGGGTCGTCTCGAGTCCCATGCCCAACTCTGGCTCCAAGATTTCGGCCGCGTAGGTCTTGCTGACGGTGGTGATGGCATTGGCATACAGCAGCCCAGTCTTGAGCAAATTGATTTGGCCTGCTTTCAGATCGCCCTGGTGCAAGAGGTTGCGCTCGTTCTCCAGACCCAGTTCCCCCACTTTGTCGGCGCCCACCACGCCTTGGTAGCCGATGTTGTGGATGGTCATGACCACGCGGCTCCTTTGGAACAAGGCGTCCCAAGCAAAATGGGTCCACAGGTACAGAGGCAACAGCCCCGTGTGCCAGTCGTTGCAATGGAACACATCGGGCGCCCAACCCAGTTGCTGGCACAGGCGCACGCTGGCTACGCACAATGCCGCAAAGCGCAAGTGCTCGTCGGGATCCTGGGTGTATATGCCCGCGCGGTCGTACAACTCGGGGCAGCGCACGAAATAGACCGTGGCGGTGCTGCCCGGCAGGCGCGTGCTGGACACGGAGAAGTACAGGCGCCGTCCGCCGATCTGAAAGGCCACGTCCTGCAGCCCGGGAACGGGCTCCAGCGCATGTCCAGCTTCACGCACCCGGCGGTACATGGGCATGACCACGCGAATGTCGTGACCGGCCCGCGCCAGGCTGCGCGCAAGTCCCTGGGCCACGTCTGCCAAACCGCCCGTCTTGGCATAGGGAACGACTTCCGCGGACACGAGGCAGACTTTGAAGGATCGCATGGTCACAGCTTGTGCGGCGCATTCTAGCGCAGCGCTGGGGGATTCGCCGCAGTATCCTGCTGGCATGCATCCAGCCCCTAGTCCCTTGCACGCAGCCTTCGTCGTTCCCTTCGCGTTGGAAACCAGCCTACGCTTCGCCCGTGCCGCGGCCTCCTTGCCCCAGGTGCGGCTGGGCATCCTGTCCCAGGAACCACTGGAACGCATTCCCGCGGAGTTGCGCGAGAAAATATCGGCCTTCGAGCGCGTGCCGGATGCACTGGATGCGCATTCCTTGGAGCAAGGCGTGCGCGGCTTGGCGCGCGGCATGGGCGGACGCATCGACCGGCTCTTGGGCGTGCTCGAACAATTGCAAGTCCCGCTGGCTCAAGTCCGCGAGCGATTGAACATACGCGGTATGGACGCGCGTGAAGCCCTGGGTTTCCGCGACAAGTCGCACATGAAGGAGATCTTTCGAGCTAGCGGCGTGCCCTGCGCACGGCACGCGCTGGCAAGCGATCTCCCCCAGGCGCTGGCCTTCGCCGGAGAAGTCGGGTATCCGCTGATCGTCAAGCCGCCCGCCGGAGCAGGTTCGCGCAACACGTTTCGAGTCGACGACCGAACTCAGTTGACCAGCAACCTGCATGCGCTCCCCCCCAGTCCGACTCAGCCCGTGTTGCTCGAAGAGTTCATCTCCGGGCGCGAGCACTCCTTCGACACGGTCACGGTCGCCGGCAAGCACGTTTTTCATTCGATCTCGGTCTACACACCCGGACCGCTGGAGGTCATGCGCACGCCTTGGATCCAGTGGACGGTGCTCTTGCCGCGCAACATCGACACGCCCGAGTACGCTCCGATGGTGGAAATCGGTCGCAAGGCGCTGGATGTACTCGGCATGCACACGGGGATGAGCCACATGGAGTGGTTCCGCAGGCCAAATGGGTCGATTGCGGTGTCCGAAGTGGCTGCGCGCCCGCCCGGGGCCCAATTCACGACCCTCCTTTCGGCGGCACACAACGTGGATTTCTACCGCGCTTGGGCGCAACTCATGATCCACGAGGAATTCGACGTGCCCGCGCGCCCCTTCTCTGCCGGCGCCGTGTTCCTGCGCGGTCAGGGCGAAGGACAGGTGGCGGCCATCCACGGGCTGGAGAAGGTCCGCAAGGAACTGGGAGACGTAATTTTCGAGGAACGCCTGCCCCGTGTCGGCCAGCTGCCCTCCGGTTCCTACGATGGCGAGGGCTGGTTGATCCTGCGTCACCCGGAAACCAAAGTCGTCGAGCAGGGTCTCGCTCGCGCCGCCAGCGAAGTGCGCATCCAACTGGGCTGAGCGAAACAGGAAGCAACGAGCCATGAAAGTGCTGATGATCTCTCCGGGCTTTCCCCTGGAAATGCCGTACTTCACCCGCGGCCTGGGCGCAGTCGGGGCAACCGTGTTCGGCATCGGCGACCAACCGACCCAGGCGTTATCCAAACCGGTGCGCGAGGTGCTGGCCGGCTACCTCCAAGTACGCGACTTGTGGGACGAGCAAAGCGTCATCGACCAGGTGCGGCGCTGGCTCGCCGGCCGCAGTGTCGACCGCGTCGAGTGTTTGTGGGAACCGGGCATGGTGCTAGCCGGACGGTTGCGCGAGACCTTGGGCGTACCGGGACTGAACGCCGAACAGAGTTTGTGCTTCCGCGACAAAGAGTTGATGAAGCAGGTGCTCGACCGGGCCGGCATTCGCACGCCGCGCCACGAGCGGGCCCACAGCGCGGCTCAAGTCAGACAAGCCGCGGAACGCATCGGCTTGCCTTTGATCATCAAGCCCATTGCAGGAGCCGGGTCGGCCGATACCTACGAAGTGCGCGAGAGAGCGCAGTTGGACTCGGCATTGCAGCAGCTTGGACACATCCAAGAAGTGAGCGTCGAAGAGTTCATCGAGGGCGATGAGTACACCTATGACACGGTCTCGCACCAGGGTACGCCGCTCTTCGAAAACATCGCGTTGTATCGGCCCAAGCCCTTGATCGCGCGTCAAAACGAGTGGATCAGCCCGCAGTCCGTTTGCCTGCGCGACATCGATGCTCCGCATTTGAAAGGCGGACGCGAAATGGGCCGCAAGGTCTTGAAAGCCCTGCAGTTCGAGTCGGGCTTCAGCCACATGGAGTGGTTCTTGACCCCCAAGGGCGAGACCGTGTTCGGCGAAATCGGAGGTCGCCCGCCCGGCGGACGGCTGGTGCACGCCATGAATTACTCCTGCGACATCGACCTATTCCGAGGCTGGGCCGAAGCGGTCTGTCATGGACAACTGTCCCAAGACACGCGCAAGCGCTTCAATTCGGCCGTCGTTTTCAAGCGTTCCCAGGGCGGCGGCCGCATCATCACGCGCATCGAAGGCCTGCAAGGATTGCTGGCGCGCTTCGGCGAGCACATTCCGGCCTTCGACTTGGTACGCGTCGGCGAAGAACGCCGCGATTTCCGCAAGGTCGTTTCCGGCGACGGCTGGATCGTGGTGCGCCACCCGCATTTGGACACCACCCTGGAGATCGCGGACCGCGTGGGCACCGATTTGCGCATCTGGGCCGACTGATCCATGGCCGCACAATCCACTCGCGTCGTGCTGCTGGGGCCGCAGCGGCTGCAACCCACGTTGATCCAAGCCGTCGATGACTTGGATCTCCACGGTCCGCTAGCGGCCATCACCGCCGGCTGGGAAGAGCGCGAATCCGAAGACCAAGAACTGTCCGATCACCTGCGCGGACGTTCGCACAACTTGCGCTTGTGGGAACGCACGGAGCTGGTCTACCAGCGCGATCCGGCTTTGCACGCCGCCGTGCGCAACCGCATCGACGCCTCGCTGCGCATGCGCGAGTTGTATCGCCTGCGATTGGATCACGCGCTCGAGGCCACGCGGGCGATCCTCGCTCGCCCCTGGTCAGAGGAATGGGGCGAACTCGTGCGCGATCAGGCGCGCGCTTCGATCGAAGCCCTGCGGCGGCTCGACCAGGAGCACCAGGAACGCATGCTCGATCTGCAGCGGGAATTCGAACACAATCTGCGCCCGCTCGAACGGCCCGCCGTGGCCGCCATGCGCCTGGAGATCGCCGCCGACTTGGCTCCCTGCACCGGGATCTGCATCGCCGGTGGCAACGTGCGCGTGCTCCTGCACCGCATGCGCCTATTCGACGTGCCAGGCATGTTCGCCGGGCGCACGCTCATCGCCTGGTCTGCCGGCGCGATGGCCCTGGCGCCGCGAGTCGTGCTGTTTCACGACCGGCCTCCGCAAGGAATGGGCAATACGGAAGTCCTCGACTCTGGAATCGGCGTCTACCAAGGCCTGGTCCCGTTCCCCCACGCGGACA
The DNA here is from genome assembly GCA_021730845.1 of Planctomycetota bacterium. Classification (GTDB taxonomy): domain Bacteria; phylum Planctomycetota; class UBA1135; order UBA1135; genus JAKFYL01. Next base: position 15,886 of record JAKFYL010000393.1, read on the forward strand.
AGCGCTTGCTGCTGGAAGACCGCGTGCGCCTCTCGATCCTGGCACAACGCATGACCCCGAATCTGTGCGTGCTGCTCACGGCCCGCACGCGTGCGGATTGGGACGGCGCGCATTGGCGCATTGCTGCAGGCACGCAATCCTTGACCATCGACGGCGAAGTGAGTGAGTCCCAGGCGGCATGAATCTGACACACCCTGAGTTCGCACGACTTTCCCGCGCAGGCCCCCAGGCCGCCATCGAGTTCGTCGAAGGCCAGGTATTCCCCAAGGTCCAAGGGTCCTCGGTGCTGTTCGCATGGCGCGGGGTCGCCAACGAAGTGCACTTGGTGCATTGGATCCACGGGCTCAGTTCGGGAACGCCCTTCGTGCGCGTCGAGGGCAGCGACGTGTGGCTCCTGGAAATGGAACTGCCCGAGGGTTCGCGCGTCGAATACAAGCTGGAAATCGTCGATGGACGCGGCCGGCGACTGATCCAAGACCCCCGCAATCGGTTCTTGGCGACCGACCCCTTCGGCTCGAATTCGGTCGTTCACGCTTCGGGGTACATCGAGCCGGATTGGTCCCACTTCGATCCTGAAGCGCGCCCCGGCACGCTCGAGGATCACGTGCTCCGGAGTCACGCGCTCGAGTCCCACAGGAGCTTCCAGTTGTATTTGCCGGCGCGCTACAGGCCGCGACGGCGCTACCCACTCCTGGTCGTGCACGATGGACCGGACTACGTGCGCTTCGCCAACCTCAAGGTTGTGCTCGACAACCTGATTCATCGCCTCGAAATCCCCCCCTTGA
>JAKFYL010000004.1 GCA_021730845.1 Planctomycetota bacterium
GGATCAATTTCCCTCCGTCGTCATCGAAAGCGTGCAAGTCAGCAAGACCTTTACGCCCTACCAGCAGGGCGACGCGTCGGGAGGGGCCGTCAACGTCAAGCTCAAGGGAATCCCGGACGAGAACACGCTGGAGTTCAAAGTGCAGGGAAGCACGAACTCGCAAGTGACCGGCAAGAGTGACTTCCTGACGTACGAAGGTGGAGGACTCGACTTCTGGGGCAAGGACGATGGCGGTCGCGACATCCAGAGCGACAAGCTAGGCGAGAACTGGGACGGTGCCGTTGGCGTCTCGACCGACGATGCGCCGACCGACTACAAGTGGTCGATGGCCGCCGGTGGGAAGCGCGAACTGGACAACGGACTGAAGATCGGCGGACTAGCGAGCTTTTACTACGAGCGCGACAGCTCGTCGTACAAGAACGGCATCAACGACTCCAAGGTGGTTGCGACCCCTGGGGACAAGATGACCCCCGAAACGAATCAAGGCGCTGCGGGCAGCGGCGACTTCAAAACGGCCCTGTTCGACGTGGATCAATCGTCCCAGAGCGTGCAATGGGGGGGCCTGGGCATCGTCGGGATCGAATCCGAACGCCACTCCGTCACGTTGTCGTACTTGCACTCACACACCGCGGAGGACACGGCGACCTTGGCCGAAGACACGCGCGGCAAGAAGTTCTATTTTCCAGGCTACGATCCGAGCGACCCGTTCAGCGAAGGCAACAACAAGGACGACAAGTTCGCAGCGCCGTACCTGCGCCTGGAAACACTCGAGTACCAAGAACGGACTACATCCTCCATGCAGTTGGCGGGCCAGCACGCTCTGGCGATGGAGGGATTGCGGCTAGGGAAGGCCTTTACCTTCGGCGAGCCCAAGCTGGACTGGACGCTTTCGTCCAACAATGCCAAGCAAGTCACGCCCGACAAGCGCCAGTTCGGGGCTTTGTGGATCGCCCCGTACTTCGACCCCGGATTTCCACCGTTCATTCCTCCAGGGTTTACGCGCCCGCGCTGGGTTGGCTACAAGCCCGATGCCAATTTCAGTCTGGGCAACCTGCAGCGCATCTGGAAAGACATCGAGGAAGACGGCCAGCAGTACGCGCTCAACTTGGAGCTGCCTTTCCAGCAATGGGGAGAACTCGATGGCTACTTCAAAACCGGCGTGTTTCGTGACAAGGTCGAACGGGATTTCAACCAAGACACATTTAGCAACGCTTCCGACACGAGCGGCTTCGAGGGCGACTTCGACGAATTTTGGTCAGGCTCATTTCCCGGCGAGGACGGCCACGAGATCAGCGCCGCTGAAACCGACGTCGACTACAAGGGCGACCTAGAGGTTTCGGCATGGTATTCCATGCTGCAACTGCCGCTCGCGTCCCGATGGACCCTGGTGACTGGAGTGCGACTGGAGTCGACCGCGATCGGGATTGCCAACGAAGAAGAAAATCTAGTTCTATGGGTTCCACCCGGAGGAACGCAGTTTGAAGATCTGGAACCGGGAGAGGCGGATGTCAAGTTCGATGACGACAACGCGTTGCCGGCCGTGGCGGTGAAGTTTCAAGCGTCCGAGAACACGAACGTGCAAGTGTCGTACAGCGAGACCCTTGCGCGTCAAACATTCAAGGAACTGACTCCCATCGTCCAGCAAGAGTTCCTCGGGGGACCCATCTTCATTGGTAATCCCGATTTGCAGCTCAGCTCCCTGGAGAACTACGACGTGCGCGTCGACCACACGCCTTACGAAGGCGCTCTGATCTCCGTTTCGTATTTCGATAAACAAATCGAGGACCCCATCGAATACGTGCAGACGGTCACGGATTCATTCAGTTTCACCACCGCGGAAAATTACCCCGAGGGCGAACTCTCGGGCTTCGAATTGGAGGTGCGCCAGGATTTGGGCCGTTTCTCGGACCGGCTCGAGGGTTTGTCGGCCGGGGCCAACGCGACGTTCATCGAGTCGGAGGTGGTACTTCCGGACGACGAGGTGGCTGGTTTCGAGTTGCCAGAAATCGCGGCGCCCATGGATTCGCGCGATATGACCAACGCCCCTGAGCACCTCTTCAACCTGTACTTGACCTATGACCATGCACTGACGGGCACGCAGGTATCGGTGTTCTACACGATTCAGGGAGACACCCTGATCGCTGGAGCAGGTCAGTTCGATGGAGACTTCATACCGAACATCTACGCCCTGGAGTACGACACACTCAACTTGAGCATAACCCAAAAGCTCGGCGAGCACTTTCAGGTCCAGTTCCAAGCCAAGAATCTCACGGATCCGGACATCGAAACCGTCTATCGCTCCAAGTACATCGGCGACGACGTGCTCAATACTTCTTTCAGCCGTGGTGTCGAGTTCTCGCTCGGCATCGGGGCCCGCTTTCAATTTTGACCCTTGAGCATCCATGAATCTTTGCCAGGACCATCAGCCATGACGCAATCCAAGTTCCCCCAGCCGAGCGTTTCTCGAAGCAAGCGCATGCATCCCAAGCGTGCAGCCATCGCCGTCGCTGCATGTTGCTTGCTCAGCGTGGGCGCCATCTACCCGGTCCCGAACCAAGACGCGCTGGCAGACAATCAGGTCGCGCTTTCTAGGTGGGTAGACGTGCAGCGGTCGATTTCCAAGGAAAAGCAGGATTGGAAAATCGGTCGGGAGTTGCTTCAGAACCAAATCGAGGTTCGGCAACGCGAACTCGAAGCGCTGCGCGCCAAGATCGCGCAGTCCCAGGCCAGCCTGGGTGAAGCGGACAAGAAGCGGGCTGAGCTGCTGAGCGAACAGGAAGCCTTGCAGGCGACCACGGCCGCCTTGGGCAAGAACCTTACCGCCTTGGAGTCCAAGACGCGCGCGCTGCTAGGCAAGCTGCCCGCGAGTCTGCAAGAGCGCGCCAAGCCGCTCAGTCAGGGTATTCCAGTCGAGTCTGGCGCATCCGGCGCCCCCGTTGAAGGCGGGCTGGGCGTTCGATTCCAAAATGTCGTCGGAGTTCTGAACTTCCTGGACAAAGTCCAGCGCGAAGTGACCGTGACCAGTGAGCTGCGCGAGCTGGCCGGAAAAGGCGCGGCAGAGGTCACGGTGATGTACTTGGGCCTTGGACAAGCGTTCTACGAGGGCATGCAAGGAACCATCGGCGGGATCGGTCATGCGGGACCTGCCGGTTGGACATGGACGTCCAAGGACCAGCACGCCAAAGCCATTGCCGATGCCATCGCCATCCACAAGGGCGAGCAGGTAGCCCGATTTCTTTCGCTCCCCATCGCGCTCGATTGAACCCCAAAAGCCACGTCCCCATGAAGTCAATCATCCTTGGAACCGTGCTGCTTGCGACGAGTGCGGTGGCAGCAGCGTGGACTCAAGCGCCGGCATCCACTCCGCCGCCTGTCGCCGCACAGACCTCAAGCTCTGCTCCGGCCCAGACCGGCGCAGGCAAGCCTGCCACTGGCGACTTCGCCGGTGCTGCTCTAGGAGTGCAGGGGCAGCTCGAATCGGCCGTTGCGGAACTAGCCAAACTGCGCGAGCAGGTGGCCCAGGAGCGACTGCCGATGAACAAGCAGTTGAACGAGCTGGAGGCCGAATTGCTGACTGTGCGCCAGGAGTACCAGCAAGCCATGCGCCTGGTCGACACGCGCACGATCGACCTGAGCGACCTGCGTCAAAAGAACAAGGATCGCGAGGAGGAACAGAGCTACCTGGCGGGGCTATTTTCCGAATATGTGCGCAACTTCGAGTCGCGCCTGCACATCGCGGAGCTCCAACGCTACCGCACGGCCCTGGACGCCGCTCGCCTAGCAAGCGAGAACCGCAGCCTTACCAAGCACGAGGTCTTTCAGGCGCAGGCGCAGCTACTGGACACGGCTGTGGGTCGGCTGAGCGAACTCGTGGGAGGTGCGCGGTTCGAAGGCCAAGCCGTCGGTTCGAACGGCCTGCTGCAGCAAGGGAAATTCGTGCAAGTAGGCCCCGTGGTGCTCTTTCAAAGCGCGGATGGACTAGTCGTCGGCACCGTCGAACAACGCCTGGGTTCTCTTGAGCCAACCGTAGTTGCCCTGGAGTCGCCGGAAGTTCAGGCAGCGGCTGGCCAAGCCGTTGCGGGAACTGGGGACCTGTTTCCGATAGATCCGACCATGGGCAATGCGCACAAGGTGGCGCAGATCAAGGAGGGTTTCGTCGAGCACATCATCCGCGGCGGTGTGGTGATGTACCCGATTCTCGCGCTCGCCGCGATCGCGTTGCTCGTGGCCCTATTCAAGTTCTTCCAACTGGTGAGCGTGCCGAAGCCTTCCAAGCAGTCGCTGAAGAACGTGCTGGACTCGGCCGCCAAAGCCGACCCTGTGGCGACTCAGGCAGCTGCCAAGCAAGTCCGTGGGCCGACTGGGCGCATGTTGGAACGCGGTGCCGAGCACCTCTTGCACCCGCCGGAACTCGTCGAGGAGGTCATGTACGAGTCGGTGCTCGAAACCAGGCTCAAATTGCATCGCTTCTTGCCTTTCGTGGCCATTACGAGTTCCTCAGCGCCGCTGCTGGGACTGCTTGGCACCGTGACCGGGATCATGAACACCTTCAGTTTGATGACGGTGTTCGGCACGGGAGATGTCAAGACGCTCTCGAGCGGTATCTCAGAGGCTCTGATCACGACCGAGTACGGTCTCTACGTTGCCATCCCGTCGCTGCTCCTATACGCCTATCTCTCGCGCAAGGCCAAGTCGGTCACCGACGGTATGGAGAAGGCGGCCATGACGTTCGTCAACCAAGCCCGCAAATCGGAGCTGGCGGCGCCGGTCGCGGTGCCTACGGAACGCGCGCAGGCGACCACCACACAGTGGCCGCCGGACGCAGGTGCGCTGCGGGAACTCGTGGAGCAGCAAGTGCGCGAGATCCTGCTGCAGCAGGCGATCCCCCCGGAGCGCGCGAGCGGGGATCTCCATCACGCGCGCCATGCTGCGGAAATTACCCACGCCGAGGGGGTCAAAGCCCGAGTCGGCTCCGGCAGGTAAGGAACCTGTCCGGCCGCGAGTGCCTTGGAAAACCTGGCAACCCTATCCTTCCCCATGCAAACCCTGATCGATCGATTCCTCGCACTATGGAATGAGTCCACCGCGATTTGGATCGCGGGCGGATGGTGCATGCCACCGATCGCGCTGACCGCGTTCTGCCTGTTCGCGCTTGCGATCCATGTCTGGTGGAAATTCAGCAACAAGGGGTTCTTGCGAATTCCGGAGCGCGTTTGGCGGACTTGGATCGAGAGTCCCGGCACCGGAAGCGGCCCCGTCGCGAATCTGGTGGAAATGGGAATGACGGGGCGTTCGGTCAAGGAAATCGCCTCGACTTTCGCGGAATTGCGCAAGGAGGAGCTGGCACCGTTCGATCGCGATTTGCGCATGATCCGCGTGTTCGTGAGCGCGGCCCCCTTGCTTGGCTTGCTTGGAACCGTGACCGGCATGCTGGCGACCTTCCAAGCCTTGGGCAGCGGTGCCGGTGGCGACAAGACCATGGGCATGATCGCCAAGGGCATCTCCGAAGCTCTGATCACCACCGAAGCGGGCCTCGTCGTGGCGCTTCCTGGCCTATTCCTTCAGTACCAACTGGCACGCAAGTATGACCGCTACAAAGCGTTCATGGCGCACCTCGAGTCGGCTTGCACGCTCACGTTCCATAAGAAGTCGCTTCCAACAAAGCTCGTTTCCCGCGCGGCGTGAGCCCAGTGCATACACATCGTACCCCCAACCACTTCAAGGCCGATCGACAAACCAATGGGAAAGTTCCGCGACTCATCGTCGGATGATGGTGCAGAGGGAGGCATCGACATGTCTCCCATGATCGACTGCGTCTTCATTCTCCTGATCTTCTTCATCGTCACGACGACCTTCGTCGAGGAGACCGGCGTCCAGGTAGACAAGCCGCAAGCGGCCTCATCCGTGCAACTGGAGAAGACCAGCATTCTCATCGCCTTGACCGCCAAGGGAGAAGTCGTGTACGCCAAGCGCGACATCGGGATTGGCGGGGTGCAGCCGCTGGTCAAGCGCCTGTGTCAACAAGACGAGCAAGTACCGGTGATCATCCAAGCCGATGCCGCGGCGCCGTCGGGTTTGCTCGTGCGCATCATCGACGAGGCCAAGCTGGCTGGCGCCGATAAAGTCAGCTTGGCGACTAGCGCGGTCAAGCGCTAACAACCCCGCAAACTGTCATGGCGTTGCTCCGATCCATCTTCCAGGGTGTCACGACCGTAGCCGGCGCCGCTGCGTTCACGCTGGCCATCCACATGGTTCTGCCGCTCATGCAGGTCATTTCCAAAGCTGCAACCGCGGATACTTTGCTCCTGCCCGTGGACACCGCGTTGCCACCTCCTCCGCCGCCCGTGGTCGAGGAGAAGCAAGAGTCGGAACCGGAAAGAGAGCGTGAGGAACAGCTCCCCGAATTGACGGAGGTCGCGCCTCCGCTCGACTTGGCGCAGCTGGAGATGTCACTCGAGCCCAGTTTCAGCGGCGACTGGGCAAGCGGCGACTTCGGTTTGAAATTGGAGTCCGCGGTGACCGAGTCCAAGGCCGTGGAGGAGCTATTCAGCGTAGCGGACCTGGATCAGAAGCCGCGTGCGATCTACCAGCCGGCACCGGTCCTCAATAGCAAGCTGCGTCAACAAACACCCGCGACTGTCAACTTGCTTTTCGTGGTCGACGAACGCGGCCGGGTCGAAGACATTGTCGTGCAGACTTCCAGCGACAAGTTGTTCGAGGCCGCGGCATTGTCCGCGGTCAAGCAGTGGAAATTCGAGCCAGGACAGCGCAACGGGAAGGCCGTTCGCTCGCGCATGCGCGTACCCATTACGTTTCCCAAGGAGCGTTAGAAATGAATATCCAAGCAGCAGCCCTGTTGTCCGTTTCGTTCGTGGCTGCAGCCTGCCAGGCAACGAGTCCCAGCGAGGTGCGCTTCCAACCGTCCATGCAGCCACTGGCCGCGCGTGCGCCTGCCTACCCGTTCCAAGCGCAGGAAACACCTGGCTCCCAGATGGCGGCGCGGTTAGAGGCAGCCTCGGCCGAACCGGAAGTGCTGGGCTGGGATCTTTCCATTTGGACCGAGCCGGGCTTCCGGCGCAAGTTCCTCGAAAGCTACCTGTCGGAGACCGAAATCGAGCCCGCGATCAACTCGGAGGAGCGCAAGCCCCTGGAAAAAATCTTGGAACTCATTGCGGCGAGCAAACTCAACGAGGCGCTGAAGCTCTTGCAAGCCGAACGCAACCCCGCCAGCAGCGCCGCTTTCGACTTCCTGGCCGCAAACATCCACTTTCAGCGCGACCAGTTCGAGCAGGCTGCCCAGGTCTACAAACAAGCAATCGAGAAGCACCCCAAGTACCGCCGAGCCTGGAAGAACTTGGCCATGATTTACGTGCGCGAGAGCCGCTTTGAGGAAGCCTTGCCTGCGCTTACGAAAGTCCTGGAACTAGGTGGTGGTGACAGCGTCACGTACGGCCTGCTCGGGTTCTGCTATTCGAGCACCGGCCATGACTTGGCTGCGGAGTCCGCGTACCGACAAGCGAATCTGCTCGATCCGCTCACTGTCGACTGGAAGATGGGCATGGCGCGCAGCTTCTTCCGCCAGCAACGCTTCGCTGACGCATCCGCCTTGTGCACGCAACTACTCGGGGAGGACCCCGATCGGGCCGAGCTGTGGGCCTTGCAAGCCAATGCGTATCTTGGGATGCAGCAACCACTGCGGGCCGCCGAGTGTTTTGAGGTCATGGACCAGATGGGAATCGCAACAGTCGCCAGCCTCGACATGCTGGGCGACATCTATGTGAACGAAGGATTGTTCGACCTTGGGGTTCGATGCTACACGCGAGCGATGCAGGCAAGTCCGGACGGCACCCCGACTCGGGCGCTGCGCGCCGCCAAAATCCTCTCGTTGCGCGGAGCGCATGAGGAGACCGCGAGCCTGTTGCAGACAATCGAAGCACTCAAGGGCTCCCAACTCGACGTTGCCGAGCGCAAGGACTTGCTGCGACTGAAAGCCCGAGTCGCTGTGGCGCAAGGTGCCGGCGAAGAAGAGGCTCAGATCTTGCAAGAGGTAGTCGCCCTCGACCCCCTGGATGGAGATTCCCTCATCCTCCTGGGGCAGTACCACGAACGCAAAGGCGAAGCCGACCAGGCCATCTTGCAGTTCGAGCGCGCTGCGGGGCTCGAGGCTTTCGAAGCGGAGGCCAAAGTGCGCCACGCGCAGTTGCTCGTACGGCAAGGCAAGTACTCCGAGGCGATTCCCTTTTTACGCCGGGCCCAGTCGCTCAAGCCGCGCGAAAACATCCAGAAGTACTTGGAAGACATCGAACGCGCAGCCAAGGCGCGCTAGGGAGTCACGCCGAGACCAGCCAAGCCCTCCGGGGGTGGCGACGCGGAGAGGAGTCTTGCCTTTACATTTCCTCCAAGCGTCTTCACGAGGAATTTCCAAACAGCCTGCTTGGTCTTCATCCGCCTGCATAGACAGGGGAATAGTCTCCACACTCGAAGGGAACCTAGTCCCAGCCAGGTGGCTGGGCTCGGCTCCCAACACTTCTTCAGCTTTCGCTTCTTTCCCCAAAACGCAGCACCCACAGAATTCATGAAACTTCGATCCACATTAACGACAGCCCTTGCGGGACTGATCTTGGCCAGCGCCGCCAGCGCAGCCGAGATCATGGTCAATGCCAACATCACGACCGACACGACTTGGACCGCCAACAACACGTACAACCTGCAAACGGTGATCTACGTCACCAACGGTGCCACGCTCACCATCGAGGCGGGAACCGTTGTAGCAAGCACCACCGGAGTCGGTGGATCCTTGGCCGTAACCCGTGGCGCCAAGATCTTCGTGCAAGGCACGGCCGGCAGCCCGGTGATCATGACGTCCAAGGCCGACACCAACACTTGGGTCGGTGGCAATCCCAAGACGGGAACCTGGCGACAGGCCGCATTGGAATGGGGCAACCTGACGCTCATGGGCAATGCCTACATTTCGGAGAACGCTGCGGGCCTGGGCAACGTACCCACGCCCAGCCCCTCCAACAAGGCCAATATGGAAGGTCTGGTCAACGGTCCTTCGACCGACCAGTACGGTGGCGGCAACGATGACGACGACAGCGGCACCATCGGCTACCTGTCGCTGCGCTACGGCGGCAAGGTCGTGGCCGTCAATACGGAACTCAACGGTTTGTCCTTGGGCGGCATCGGCCGCGAGACGGACATTCACCACGTCGAGATCATGAACAACGTCGATGACGGCATCGAAGTCTGGGGCGGCACGGTCGGACTCAAGTACTTCTCCATCTGGAACATCGGCGACGACAGCTTGGACGTCGACCAAGGCTGGCGCGGCAAGGCTCAATTCGGCCTGATCGTCCAAGGTCACAGCCTGGACGCCGCGCAAGGATCCGGGGTGGGCGACAACTGCATCGAGGCCGACGGCGCGGAGAACTCCTCTTGGCAGCCTGTCACCACGGCAACGATCTACAACTGCACGGTCATCGGCCAGCCGGTCAGCGGCGACGACGCGACGGCGTGGCGCGACAACGCCCGCGTTCAATTCCGCAAGTGCGTGTTCATGGACATGGGCGAACAGATCGTCCAGTTCGACAACATCGACGGTGACGGCGGCGCTGGGTACGGTTTCGAGGGCACGCTCTCGTGGCCGGCCACGTGGACCACGGATTGGTCCAATTTCTCTGCGGTCAACGCGCCGGCCAATCCGGCCGATTTCTACAAGGCACAGTCCTCGGGCAAGTTGGCCGAGATTTCCGACAGCGTGTTCTTCCGCAACTTGAACGCCACGGCCTACAACGAAGCCACCACGCAAGGTGTGTTCAACGCCGCAAACAACAACGTGATCATCGCGGGTTCTAACCCTGTCGATGCTCCGATCGTATCCATCACGCGCGGCGGGCCCGTCATGCTCAACGGCGGGACCTTGACCATGCTGCCCGTGACCAATTTGGACCCGCGCCCCGCGAACGCAGCCCTGGTGGCGGCGGATGCGGCATTCGGCGACGCGTTCTTCAGCAAGACTTCCTACCGCGGAGCCTTCGCTCCCGGTCAAAACTGGCTGTGCGACTGGACCGCGTCCTACGCCTTCGGCTTCACGCCTTGGAACACGACGCCGACCAGCTTCTGTGTTTCGCTCACCAGCTCCAGCGGCTGCGTCCCCGTCATCAACGGCACGGGAACGGCTTCGATCTCCAACCCGGCTGCACTGACGGTTACTTCCTCGCAACTCGAGGCGCAGAAGACCGGCATCACCTACTGGGGCGTCACTGGCTCGAACAGCACGCCGTTCTTCGGTGGCACGCTGTGCGTGGCTCCGGGCCTGAACCGCTTGCCGGTCAAGGCGACGAACGGGACGACGGGCTGCACGGGCTCGTACTCCTACACCTTCCAGGACTACCTGAACCATCCCAACGGCGGCTTGCTCTTGCCCTGCACGGAAGTGCATTCGCAAAGCTGGTTCCGCGATCCGCCGTCGGCTGGCACGGTCGGCCTCACGAACGGTTTGGTCTTCACCGTCGTGCCCTGATTCGGTAGCCGTACCGAGTCGTGAAAACCCCGGGTCTGTCGCCGCCGACAGGCCCGGGGAACTTTGCTTGAAACCACGGGCCGCTCGATCGGTGCTCCAACGGCTGCTCGCGGTCCTACTTCTTGTGTTCCGCCTCTGTGATCGATTTTTCATGACCATGCATCTTTGCCTTCTTGCCCTGCTGCTGCCGGTACAAAGTGGCTCGTTGTCTGAAGTTCGAGCAGCTCCTGCTGCGTCCCAGGCTACGACTCAGGGCGTGCCCGCGGCCGCCGAAACGACGCTCAAGAACGCCCCGATCGAGGCCTTTCAGGTGCAGTTGCTCGAGCAAGCTTTCCGCGCAGCGAGCGCCATGCCGCTGAACCCGCACATCAAGGACCGCAGCCGGGCTCAAGACTCGACTGTAGCCGCGTGCTTGAAGCTCAAGCAACCCGCGCGCGCGCTGGCCTTCGTCGACCACATCGCCAACTGGCGCAAGGCTTCCGGCTACGCGGACGTTGCCTACTACTGCGCCACCAACGGCTGGGCGCAGCACGTGCAGCCATTGCTCGATCGAGCCGAACAAATTGTTCAGTCCGCCGAAAATCCGGAAACGGGCCAAGCCTGGCGCGTTGATCGCGTGCGCGCCAATCTCGCACGCACGTATTTGCACCTGGGACGCACGCAGGACGCCGAGCGGCTCCTCGATGGCATCACCGAGTCGGAACTGGACCAAGTGTACGGCGCACAAATCGAGCATCTGGACAAGTCCAAGTTCGATGAGCAGCTAGTCAAGATCGATGCGGCCGTCGCCGCAGGCGGTTTCCAGGAAACCCAGATTGCCCTGAGCATGTGCGCCAAGCTGTACGAGCGCTTCTTCGCGGATGTCGATCTGCGTGCGCGCGCCGAGGCCAAAATCAAATCCGCCTGGGACAAGCTCCCGACGATGGTGCGGATCGATTTGCTGGTGATGCTGGCGGAGGCCGCACTCGATCATCAAGACCCAGCCGCGGCGCTGACGCTGGTGAGCGAACTAGAAGAACTGCGCAAGAGCACGGTGTGGTCCCTGGAACACGAACTTCCGCTCATCGCGAGGTCTTGCGAGCTGCGCTTCCGGGCGGGAGACGCACAGGCCGCACGCTCGGGCGTCGAGTCCGGTATGAAGCTGTTCGCATCCGGGTCATCCGACATTCCGGACTTGTTTCAGGCAGGCGCATTGCGTCCCTTGGCCGAGACCTATGCGCGCATGGGAGACAGGTCCGCTGCGCTAACGGCGTATCGATTGGTCGTGGAGGTCGGAGCCAAGAACACCAATCCACGCCCGCGAGCCGAGGACCTAACCGCTACGTGCTTGTCGATGGCTGTGCATGGCATCGAGCCAGCAGACGAACTCAAAGCCAAGCTGGCAAGCATCATGGACGGCATCGTGGAGCAGTGGGCAAGTCGCGGCACGCACTGAGCCAAGTGACGCCTGCCGCCGCGGCAGCGGTGGTGACCCTTCCAGCCTACAATTGGGGGATGCCTTCGAAACAAGTTGCCCTGGAAGTTGCCGAGTTCTTGGACTCCGACCAGGCGCGCGGCCTGGGATCCGTCGATCGCGCGCGTTGGCAGCGGCTTATCGAGGCGTTCCTCTCGGCCAGTTACGAGGACCTCGGCAAAGCGCCGCGCTTTCTCGATGGACAGGAGCTGGAGGGCCTGTTGGCGCAGTCTTTGCCAGCGCGGCTGGAGTCTCCAAAGGACGCCGAGGTCATGCCGGACCTGCTGCGCGCCTACTTTGCCCATGTGCGCGAGACCCAGCTCGTGAGTCATGCTTTCGAAATCGAGCAGGCGCTCGAAATCGGGATGGCACCGTTCCTAGCGGCCGTGCGCTCGGGCAAGGTGTCCGGCCGAGCTGCGGCGCCTGCTGCTCCCTACGTGCACGGAGCGCCCAAGCTAGGGCGCAACGATCCATGTTCCTGCGGCAGTGGCAAGAAGTACAAGAAGTGCCACGGCAAGGACAGTTGACGCCCGAACTCGTTCACTTGCGCGCGGGATTGGGCCAGAAGCCCGAATGACCTAGCACCGGCGGCAAGGAGTCGATGTTCGGCGCGCACTGGCGCGTTCGGTGCCGGATGCGTTCCGCCATCAGGCGCGTGACCAGCGCCGTCCAGCCGGTTTGATGGCTGGCGCCGACGCCGCGGCCGCTGTCGCCGTGGAAATACTCGTAGAACAGAACCAAGTCGCGCCAGTGTTCGTCGCCCGCAAAGCGCTTGCAGTCGCCGTGGCAGGGGCGCGCGCCGTCATGGCCGGGAAGGAAGGGGGTCGCAAGCCGTGCGCACAGCTCCTGCGCCACGTCGCGCAGGTGCATGCTGTTGCCCGAGCCGGTCGGAAACTCGACTAGCAGGCTGTCCCCATAGAAGCGGTAGTAGCGCTCGAGCGCTTCGACGAGCAAGTAGTTGACCGGAAACCACACCGGACCGCGCCAGTTGGAGTTCCCTCCGAAGATGGGGGTGTCGCTTTCGGCCGGCGCGTAGCGCACGCTGTGACGCTGGCCGTGCACTTCCAGCTCGAAGGGCTCATTTTCGTGGATCTTGGACAGCGAGCGGATGCCGTGGGGGGACAAGAACTCGCGTTCGTCGAGCATGTAGGCCAGCGATCGAATCAGACGCTCGCGCGATGGAATCGCGAGCAGATGCTGGGTTTGACCAGCCATGGTCTGCATGTACGAAATATTGGCCGCCAAGTCGGAGCGGTTGCGCAGGAACCATTCCATGCGCTTCTTGAAGCCAGGCAAGCGCTCGAGCACCTCGTGCTCGATGACCTCGGCGGTGAACAGCGGGATCAGGCCTACCATGGACCTAACGCGCATGGGAATCGTGCTGCCGTCGAGCTCGAGTCGGTCGTAGTAGAAGCCGTCGGTTTCGTCCCATAGACCGTCGCCGCCCAGCGAATTCATCTCGTCGACGATGGCCACGAAATGCTCGAAAAACTTGGAAGCCAGATCCTCGTAGGCCTGGTTTTCCATGGCCAGTTCCAGCGCCATCGAAAGCATCGTCGAGCAATAAAATGCCATCCAAGCCGTGCCGTCCGCCTGCACGAGCTGGCCACCGCCCGGTAGCGGGCGGGAACGATCGAAAACTCCGATGTTGTCGAGGCCGAGGAATCCGCCGGCGAACAGATTGCGCCCCTGGGCGTCCTTGCGATTCACCCACCAGGTGAAATTGAGCAGCAGTTTTTGGAAGGCGCGTTCCAAGAAGTGTCGATCGCGGCCGCCGCGCGGCCCGGTCATCTTGTAGACGCGCCAGCACGCCCAAGCATGGACTGGCGGATTGACGTCGGACAGCGCCCATTCGTAGGCCGGCATCTGGCCGCTGGGATGCATGTACCACTCGCGCAAGAACAGCAGCAGTTGTTCCTTGGCGAATTGTGGGTCCAACTCCGCGAACGGGATCATGTGGAAGGCCAGATCCCAGGCCGCGTACCAGGGGTACTCCCACTTGTCGGGCATGGACACCAGGTCGCGGTTGTAGACATGGCTCCATTCGCTATTGCGACCGCGCGCGCGCGTCGGGGGAGGAACCGGGTGCGAGGGGTCGCCGCTGATCCAGTCGCTGACCACGTAATGGTAGTACTGCTTGGACCACAGGAGTCCTGCCCAAGCCTGGCGCATCACGGCGCGTTCGTGGGGCAGAGCGCCGGGCTCGGTGCGGGCCTCATAGAATGCGTCGGCTTCCTCGCGGCGCAGCGCGAACGTGCGCTCGAATGGCGCGCCAAATGGGGCGGCCGGGCGCGGTCCATTCCGAACATGCGGTCGCAAGCGGAGTCGGATCACGCGCGACTCTTGCGCCGGAATCTCCAGACGGTACCAAGCTGCGGCTTTCGTGCCGATACCGGCCGGGTTGGTCGCTTCCACGCGGCCGTTCACGACGCGCTCGTGGAATGCGTCTTTCACGAACGCATGGGTATTGGACGTGCCCCACAAGCGCTGGACGTTGGTTTCGTTCTCGGTGAACAGCAATTGCGGCTCGCCCACGAAAAGATCGCGCTCGGCGAACAACTCGTACGCGCCCAGGGACTCATGCTCGGAGAGAATCACGACGCCGTCATCGGACGCGTTCGGACCGGCCCACAGGCTGGGTTTGGGCCAGTAACCCTCGCTGCTGCGGCCCCAGCTCCAGGTGTTGCGGAACCAATAAGTCGGAAGCACGTGCAGGCGCGCGGGCTCACTCGAACGGTTGCTGAGCGTGATGCGGATGAGCAAGTCATCGGTGTCCGCCTTGGCGTACTCCGTGAGCACGTCGACGTAGTGATGCGCGTCGAAAACGCCCGTGTGCTCGAGCTCGAATTCTCCATCCCGCAATCCCCGGCGGGCGTTCTCCTGCACGAGTTGGGCGTAGGGGTACTCGGATAGGGGGTACTTGTAGAGCGCCTTGGCGTAGGAGTGCGTGGGCGTCGAATCCAGGTAGAAATAGGATTCCTTGACGTCCTCACCGTGGTTGCCCTGGGGGCCAGCCAGGCCGAACAGGCGCTCCTTGAGAATGGGGTCCTTTTCGTTCCACAGAGCGATCGAGAAGCAGGCGCGGCACTCGCGGTCACACCAACCCAGCAAACCGTCTTCGCCCCAGCGGTACGCACGGCTGCGAGCTTGTTCGTGAGGGAAGTAGTGCCAGGCGCTTCCATCTGCGGAGTAATCTTCGCGCACCGTACCCCACTGGCGCTCCGAGAGGTACGGACCCCAGCGCTTCCAGTTTCTTGTGCGCTGCTCGTCCTCGCGCAAGCGCAAGTCTTCGGCGGCAAGCGTCCGGGGCGGCTGCTTGGGAATCGCCACGGCTTACCTTTCCAAGTCGCGCGCGGCCGCACGGTCGACGAGCCAGGTCAACGTGCCCTGTTCGAGCTCGACCGCGCGTGCAGGCAAGAGCGCAGGATCCCCCTGGGGGGCCAAGATCTTGCCAACCGCGTCCGCTTTCTGTGCACCGCTGACCAAGAACAGCACTTCGCGCGCTGCCCGAATCAGCGGAAATGTGAACGTGACGCGCCAAGCATCGAGCCGCGGAACCCAGTTGGCAACGACCAGTTCATGCGCTTCGTTCATGGCTTCTGTATGCGGAAACAGCGAAGCCACGTGGCCGTCTTCGCCCAGGCCCAGCAGAATCAGGTCGAATTGCGGAAAAGCGCCACTGGCCAAAGGGCCTGGCTGCAGCGCGAACACACGCCGCAGTTGCTCGGAGTAGTCGGTGGCCACGCGTTTGGCGTCGCCAAGCTCGGTGCGCACGCGATGCAAATTGCGTGCCGGGATGGGAACCTTGTGCAGCCACGCTTGCCAAGCCATGCGAAAGTTCGAGTCGGCGTGCTCGCGCGGGACCATGCGTTCGTCGCCGATGAAAATCTGCCAGCGCTCGAAATCCGTGTCGTCGCCGCACTCGGCCAGGCGCTCGTAGAGCACTTTCGGTGTACTGCCGCCGGTCAAGGCGATGCGAAACTCGCCGCGCTCTGCCAGGGCCCGCGCGGCGCAAGCCATGACTTGGCTGGCGCCTTCGATGGCCAGCTCCTGTTCATCCGCGACAACGCACAATTCCATGGCGGAGACCTAGGCTTTGGTTGCCGTTTGGTCGCGCCACGTGCGGCCGTCCCTTTCCAGGAGTGCCTCCGCTTCCTTGGGGCCCCAGGACCCGGCCGCATAGTTGGGGAAGCTGCGCGGCGGCAGCGCGCGCCACACGTCGAGCACCGGGTCGACGACGGCCCAAGCAGCCTCGAGCATGTCCGCGCGTTGGAACAGGGTTTGATCGCCGAGCATGGCGTCGTACAGCAGGCGCTCGTAGCCCGTGGCCGGTGTGGATCCGAAGTGTTCGGCGTAAGAGAAGTCCATGTCGACGGAGCCGATCTTCATGGTCGCACCCGGGACTTTCGCGCCGAACTTCAGCGCGATGCCCTCTTCGGGCTGGATGTTGATCACGAGCTGGTTGGGCGCCAATTGCTCCACGGCAGTCTTGCGGAACAGGGTCATCGGCGGTCGCTTGAACTGAATAGCGATTTCCGTCGAACGCTTGGCCAAAGCCTTGCCGACGCGCAGATAGAAAGGGACTCCGTTCCAGCGCCAGTTCTCTACGTCGAGCTTCATGGCCACGAAGGTCTCCGTGCTAGACGTTGGTTGGACGTTGGGCTCGCTGCGGTAGGCAGCCAAATCGCG
>JAKFYL010000222.1 GCA_021730845.1 Planctomycetota bacterium
AGGACGCGCAAGCGCGTGCCCAAGAGGAGTCGGAGCGCAACCAGGGGAAATTGCGTCGGCGGCTGGTCCGCGTTGGGAATTTCGAACTCAGTGGCGAGCACTTCGCCTGGATTCCCGATTGCGTGGTGACCCAAGAGGACCGCCCCGAATGGGCCGTCGTCGTCGAACGCCTGGAATGGGGGCGCTTCTACGGAACGCCGACGGCCGTCGTCGTCGATGGCAAGAAAATCGAAGGGCCAGCTACGGACCTGTGGCGCCATTTCGAGGAACACCATGGGGCCGCGCGCGCTCGCTGGCGTGACCGCAGAGAGCTGGAAACAAGAGACATCGGTCGCGTCAATGCAACGATCGAGAAGCGACGCTTACAGGTTAGGTCGATCGAGTTGGAGAGCGGGAAGGGCAGCGCGGAACACGCGCTCGCCGAGCGAGAGTTCGAGGAATGGAACAAGACCAACTTGCTCGAGTTCGAGCGTATTTCGGCCGAGATTCGCGCCATCGATGAACTCAACGGCCGCTACCGATTGGTGCTTGAAACAGCCGACGGCCAAGAGCAGTCACTGGGCCTTGCCGATATCGTGCGCGCGCACGCGCCCAATCGCCTGGGACTCATGGCCAAGCTGGGCGTGTACCTGGATCGCTGGCGAGAGTACCTGACGGACGAACCGCGCGAGTCCAATAGCGAAGGCGGCGTACTGCCGGCGATCGTGGGAACGGTGATCATGACCTTGCTCATGTCGATCGCCGTGGTCCCCTTCGGCGTGCTGGCTGCGCTATACCTGCGCGAGTACGCCAAGCCTGGGCCCATCGTCAGCGCCGTGCGCATTGCTGTGAACAATCTGGCCGGCGTACCCAGCATCGTCTTCGGCGTGTTCGGGCTGGGGTTTTTCTGTTACATCCTCGGCGCGTCCATCGACGACTTGTTGTTCCGCGCCCAATTGCCCACTCCCACCTTCGGCAAAGGCGGAATTCTTTGGGCGTCGCTGACCCTGGCGCTGCTTACTTTGCCCGTGGTGATCGTGCCTACCGAAGAGGCCTTGACCTCCGTGCCAAGTTCCATGCGCGAAGGGTCGTATGCATGCGGCGCCACGAAGTGGCAGACCATTCGTCGCATCGTTTTGCCCCGCGCAATGCCAGGCATTCTGACGGGCATGATTCTCGCGCTCGCCCGCGGAGCGGGCGAGGTGGCGCCGCTCATGCTCGTCGGCGCAGTCAAGTTGGCGCCCAAGTTGCCCATTGATGGCCAAGCGCCCTTCGTGCATCCGGAACGCAGCTTCATGCACCTTGGGTTTCACATCTACGACCTTGGGTTTCAAAGCCAGAACAGCGAGGCGGCCAAGCCCATGGTGTACACGACCACGCTGGTTTTGATCGTCTTGATCGTAACTTTGAACATGGTCGCGATTTCCATTCGTTCGCGACTGAGACGTCGATTCCAGGGCACCAGCATATGACCCAAGTTCATAGCAAGCTTCCACGCGAGTCCGGCGCTAAGATGATCCAAACGCGCTCGAGCGCGCCGTCACCCCACATGGAACCCAAGGCCCAATTTGCCACGCACGCAGAGCCGAAAGCCAAAGTGCGGCGTGTGTTCGAAGCCATCGCACGCGGCGAACCCGTCGCTTCCGCGGTCCATGCGGTTGCTGGCCAAGAAGCGCCCGTACTGGAGATTTCCGAGTTCGATCTGTGGTACGGGAAGATTCAAGCGCTGCACAAGATCAGCATGCGCATTCCCAAAGGCAAAGTGACCGCCTTGATCGGCCCATCGGGCTGTGGCAAGTCCACTCTCTTGCGATCGGTCAATCGCATGAACGATCTGATCGACGGCGTGCGGGTGGCGGGCGACATGCGCCTCAACGGCGATTCCTTGTACGCACCCGGAGTAGACGTGATCGAACTGCGCAAGCGCATCGGCATGGTGTTCCAAAAACCGAACCCGTTCCCGATGAGCATCTACGAGAACGTGATCTATTCCCTGCGCATCGACGGAGAACGCGATCGGCGTGTGCTCGACGAAGTGTGCGAGCAGAGCCTGAAAGGTGCCGGTCTTTGGGGAGAGGTCAAGGACCGGCTCCAAGAGAGCGCGCTGCGTCTTTCCGGCGGGCAGCAACAGCGTTTGTGCATCGCACGCGCCATCGCAGCGGAACCGGAGGTGCTGTTGCTGGACGAGCCCTGTTCCGCGCTTGATCCGATCGCCACCGGGCGCATCGAAGACCTCATGGAAGAGCTGAAGGGCAGCTATTCGCTCCTGATCGTGACGCACAACATGCAGCAGGCGTCGCGCACGAGCGACTACACGGCTTTCATGTATTTGGGTCGGCTGATCGAGTACGGGCCGACGAACGACATTTTCCTGCAACCCAAACTGCAGGAGACCGAAGACTACGTCACCGGGCGTTTCGGCTAAGCTGATCGGCGAGACGATGCCACTGCCGGGTACGCGGTTCGATTCCACCGAGCACCGGCCCTGGCCCGTGCCGCGCCGCCCCTGGGCGCTGCACATGTGCTGGCATGACCTGCTTTTCCTGCATTGGCCCGTCCATGCGGATTTGCTTCGCATGCACCTGCCACCTGGGCTGGAGTTGGACACCTTCGACGGATCCGCGTGGCTCGGCGTTGTGCCCTTCGTCATGAGTGGAGTTCGTCCGCACTGTGTGCCACCGCTTCCCGGCATTTCGTCCTTTCCCGAGATCAACCTGCGCACGTACGTGACCGCGGGCGGCAAGGCGGGCGTGTGGTTTTTCAGCCTGGACGTCACCAACCGCTTGGCCGTTTTCCTGGCGCGTAGGGCCTTTCACCTGCCGTACTATCGCGCGCGAATGCGCGTGGAGCGCGGGCGGGACGAAGTCCAGTACTCGAGTTCTCGCGTGGATTCTCCCGCGACTATCGAGTTCCGCGGTCGTTACTGGCCTCGCGGAAAAGTATTTCGCTCGCATCCAGGTTCGATCGAGGCCTGGCTGACCGAGCGGTATTGCCTTTATTCCGTCGACCCGCGCGGGTCGGTGTTTCGCGGCGATATCCACCATGAGCCGTGGCCGCTGCAGCAGGCGGACTGCGAGTGCGCACAGAACACGCTAGCCGACGCCTTAGGAGTGCGGCTTCCGGCAACCCGTCCGCTGGTTCACTTCTCCGCCAAGCTTGACGTCGTTGCTTGGTCCTTGCGGCAGATCGACTGAAGGCGCTTGCGCGGCGTGTCAGGCTCGAGCAGGCTTGATGCTTCACACACCGAGCTGGTGCCGCAGGGCGCCTTCGATCTGTGGGTATGCAAAGTCGTAGCCCGACTCTTGCAGGCGCCTTGGTTGCGCGCGCTGGCTTGCCAGCAGTAGATGATCGGCGAGTTCTCCGAAAGCGAGTCGTACGGCGAAGGCTGGCATCGGCAGCACAGCAGGGCGTCCAAGGAGGTGGCCCAGGGTGCGCGTGTACTCGGCGTTTGTCACGACTTGCGGGGCGACAACATGGATCGGTCCGCTGACTTTCTCCGTGAAGAGCGCATGGTGAACGGCGCCTACTGCGTCGTCGAGTGCGATCCAGCTCATCCACTGCCGGCCGTTTCCAATGCGACCTCCCGCGCCGAGCCGGAAGGGGAGCAGCATCTTGGCCAGCGCGCCACCGGCAGCGCTCAACACCACGCCGAAGCGCAATTGCACCGAACGCTCGGCTGTAGAACGGCGCGCCTGTGCCTCCCATTGTTCGCAGACTTCGGCCAGGAACCCCGTACCAGGCGCACTCTCCTCGGTGAGCGGTTCGTCGCCCCGATCCCCGTAGATCCCGACCGCGGAGGCGCACACGAACACTTTCGGAGCATGGGCTGCCGCGCGAATTGCTTCCACCACGAGCCGTGTTCCTTCGACTCGGCTGTGGAGGATGCGTGCTTTGTGTGCGCTTGACCAGCGCCGGCCCGCGATGTTTTCGCCCGCGAGGTGTACGACTGCGTGTACGCCGTCCAGGGCCGCGGGGTCGAGCCTGCCCTGGGCGGGATCCCAGCGGAACTCGTCGGCGTTTCGCGGTGTGCGGCGGACGAGATGGCGTACGCGGTGACCGCCGGTCGACAAGAACGAGGCGAGTGACTTGCCTACCATGCCCGAGGTTCCGGTCACAAGCACGTCAGCCGGAGCTGCTGCGACTGCCGCGTGGCGGGCCAGGTCGCGAGCGGTGACTCGGTGGCGGTACGCGAACATGCGTTCGAGCTTGCGCCGAACGAATCGACCGGCGACGAGGCTTCCCAGGCGCCCTAGCGGCAGCTCGTAGAGCACGCGGTCTTCGAGCACGGATCCGTGGCCCGCAGCCGCGGGGCGCATCGAGTGCGCGTGCTCCCACGCAGCGAATGGGCCCAAGAGTTGGACGTCCTGGAATCCGCTGCCAGGCGTGACCGATGTGATCTCCGAACTCCATTTCCGGCGCAGCGGCCCGAGTGGGAACGTGACCGTCTGCCGCGCCCCCTTTTCGATTGGGGCCGCGGGTCCGTCCAGGCGCACGTCCTCCCAAGGCGGGACCAGCCGCTCGAAGGCTCCAGCGCGGCAGTGCCAGCGGAAGACGGCTTCCGCATCGACATCGAGTTCGAGCGAGCGCTGGAAGTGAGCCGCGAAGGACTTCACGCCGGTCCCAGAGCAATCCGCACTCGCTCCGCGGTGAGCCGGCCGGATTCCAGCGCGCCCTGGATCGATGGAGTCGCGACGTGATCGCCGCATACGAAGATGTCTTTGGGATCGGGCCTTTGAAGTCCGCCGGATCCCCCCTGCGCCGGGGTGCACAGGCGCGGAAGAGCACGTTCGATCCGGTCCACGCGCAGAAGCTTCCAATTTCCCACGACGCTTCCATACCAGCCGCGGAGTTGCGCGCGCACGTCTGCATCCAGCGCGCTATCGGGCGCGGGGGGTACGCCGAGCACGGAGACAGAAATCAGCGCCGATCCCGGGGGAGCGTAGGTGGGTTGCGCGTCGCTCAGTACGCACAAGTGATTCACCGGGCCGCGACCTCGATCCGCGCCGCCCTCCCCGTCGAGGACGAGGATGGGCTCGCCGACGGGCGAACGCTCGGCGCCGTAATACAGCGTGGTGGTTCCCAGCCACTTGGGTTCCTCTCGCGAACCCAATAGGCGCGCGGCGCTCGCGGCGTCGGTTGCCAGCACGACTGCGCGGCAGGAAACGCGCCTGCCTCGAGCGAGCATGAGTGAGCCAGGCGCGGCGACTTCCACGGCCTCGGTGAAATGCAATGACGACCCCGGCAAAGCGGCCGCGAGCGCTTCGGGGATGGCCCGCATTCCACGCGCGGGGAGCACCGCGTTGCCGCGCGCGAACCAACCGAACAGCGCCAGGAAGTACCACGCCGGAGTCGCAAGCGTCGCATCGAGCGTCACGCCTCCGAAGAACGGACGAAAGAAACTCTCGCGCAGCGACGCTGAAAAACCGATGTCGCGAAGCAACTCCTCAGTCGAGCGTCCGTCGCGCTTGGCACTCTGTTTCAAGGCGCGGCCGCGCAGCGACGCCATGCGCGTGCCGTCACGAAGCGACACGAAGGGCGCGCGCAACGTGGCCAAGCCGCGCATTGGCGCGCGCCAGGGATCCACGATGCGCCAAAATCGTCCGCTGTGCCGCACGAGTGCGCCGGGCGCGAACGCCCGGCAGCCCATGGCCGTGAGATCCAGCGCGCGCTTGGCCTCGGGGTAGGAATCGAGCAGGACTTGGAAGCCCCGATCGAGCAGAAAGCCGTCCACCTCGTCCGTTGCAACCCGCCCTCCGACGCGGTTCGCAGCCTCGAACACCGCGCAGGATACGCCCAGTTCCGTGAGGCGCCGAGCGCAGGATAGCCCCGCCAGTCCCGCCCCAACGATTGCGACCTCGACTTGCATGGAATTCAGCTCCGGCGCGTCAGTGTGGCGCAGCGTGCGAAGTGCTGGTGCGGAAGGGGGGACTTGAACCCCCACGGGTTACCCCACGGGATCCTAAGTCCCGCGCGTCTGCCATTTCGCCACTCCCGCCCGTGCGAGCAGATTAGCGATCCGGCGGCGGCGAGGCGAACTTGGCTGTGAGGAACCCCCTGATTTTTTGCCCCGCAGCTGGAGCCGGCGCCCAAGCGACTCGCTTGGCCGAGCCGCTTGGGACTTCGCTGCGTCCATCGCGCTGGAGCGACCACGGCGATCCAAGGGCGGACCGGCCGGTTCTCGGACCAGTCCAGGCCGGAACAAAGTTCCGGCATCAAACTGCGCAAGAGAGCGCGCCCGAACCCGTGGAACCGGCCGCGCGTAGTTTGCCTGCAAAATGCAGCGGCACTCGGCCGCCGGACTTGGACTCGCCCGCTATCATTGCGCTCTAGCAAGCGCCTGCGTCCAAGCAGTCGCCAACCGCTCGCATGGCCATTTCGAATTATCTACGTGGAGCCATTGGCAAGGCGATTCGAGGTCAATCGCAAATGCAATCGCTCGCGGCTCGCGCCGACGATCAATTCGAATTGTGGCGGCATTCGCTGGCAAGTCACTTTCCGGCACTGATTCGCCCGCGAACGTACAAGATCATGATCGCGATCACCGCGCAGTGCAACGCGCGCTGCGTGGGCTGTCGCTATGGCCGGGACTTCATGGCAGGCAGCCAGCTATCTTGGCCCATGGTGCGCGACGTGCTCGACGACGCCAAGGCCGCCGGCTTCTATTCGGTTCGCCTTTACGGTGGCGAGCCGCTCTTGCATCCGGACCTGCCGCGCATGGTGGAACATTGCGTGCGCATTGGACTGCATCCGTACGTGACCACCAACGCCATCTTGCTCGACGAGCGAGTGGACGAATTGTACGCCGCTGGATTGCGCGACATCACCGTTGGGTTCTACGGCGTCGGCGAAGCCTATGATCGCTACGTGCAACGCCCTGGTCGCTATGCACGCGTCGAAAAAGGATTGACCGCGGTGCGAGAGCGCTACGGGACGCAGATCGACATGCAGATGAACTGGCTGCTGATGCGGCCCAGTTGCAGCATCGAGGCTTTGCACGCAGCCTGGGACGTCGCCGAGCGCTTTCGGATGCCCATGCGCGTCGATTTGGTGCATTACTCGCTGCCTTATTTCCAGGAGGGCGTCGAGCGCGAGATCCAATTCCGCCCGGAAGATCGCCCGCAAGTCGAGGTCGTGGCTGCCGAATTGTTGCGGCTCAAGAAGGCGCACCCGGCCATGTTGCACCACACCGCGGAAGGGCTGCGCTCGATCCCGGATTGGCTGATTCTGGGACCCGACATGAAAGTGCCGTGCACGGCCTACGAGATGATCTGGGTGGGGGCCGACGGAACCGTACAAATGTGCTATGTGACGTTCCACTTGGGCAATTTGCACGAAAAACGCTTGAGCGAGATGCTTGGCAGCCAGACACATTGCTCGGCCGCTCGCGACGCGTTCGCGTTGCGCTGCCCGAATTGCCATTGCAGTTCCAATGAACGCGTGATGCGCCACGCTCCCAGCCGTCAAAAGTACTCCGCGCCGTCTTCCCCGGAGTAGAGTTCGCGGTAGCGTGCGGCCACCGCCGCCAGATCGTGAGCGGAGCAAACGCGCGCGCGGGCGCGCTCACCGAGCGCGCGCCGCAACTCGGGATCCGCCATGCGGACGAGCGAGCTTGCCATGCCTGCGACATCGCCGGGGGGCACCAAGACTCCACCCGAGCGCTCACCGCCTTCGACCAGTTCGGGAATGCCGCCTACCCCGGTGGCGAGTACGGCACGGCCGCAAGCCATGGCTTCCAGCAAAGACATCGGCAGGCCTTCATGGGCCGAAACCAGGGCGAAAACGTCGAGCTCGACGAGCAATCCCGCGACGTTGCGTTCGAAAGGGATGAAATGCACGCGCTCGCCGGGAGCGATCTGAGCTTCGAGCGCGGAGCGCAGTGGACCTTCGCCGACGAAAACCAACTCCACATAGACCCCTTGCGAGCGCGCCCGGCGCGCAGCCTCGATCAAGTCGGCATGGCGCTTTTCGACCGACAAACGCGCGACGCACCCCACCAGCAATCCTTGGGGTGGTACAGCCAGCGCTGCACGCAGGCCCAGCGGCTGGGCTTGCGGATGAAATCGCCCCACGTCGACGCCGTTTCGCACGACTTGGGCACGCTCGATCCAGCGTCGATGCCGCAACTCGCTTTCCAGCTCCGTTGAAACGCATGCAACTGCGTCGGCGCGCCGCGCGCTGCGGCGGGCCAGCCAGCGGCCGATGCGCGTCACATGGGAAGGAAGGTTGTGGTAGGTCGCCACCAGCCTTGGTCCTCGCCAACCATGCATGGCACAGGATGCATACACGAGCGCCGAGTCGTTGTGGGCATGCACCGCGTCGGGATCGAGCCCGGCCAGGGTCTGCCGCAAGCGCCGCGAGTACTTGAGTAGCGAATCGTTCCCGCGCGGCAATCCCAGGACCGGAACGGAACCAGGATCGAGGTCCCCCTTAGAGCGCACGCCGTCCACGTCGAACAACAGAATGCGATGGTCGTCGCCGCGAGCGCGGCCGCAGGTCGCCAGCTCCAAGGCCACCCGTTCTTTGCCTGCGGCGACGAGAGAGTGCAGCACGTGTACAACGCGCAGTGCGCTCATCAGGTGGCAAGGGTAGTGGGAGCGCGAGCGAACATGGCATTGATCTCGACCACGTGATTCGAACGCGGGTCGAGCGTGTTGGGTTCGATCGATATCAAGCCAAACCCGCGCTGGGCCAAGAAGCCGAGTAGGTCGGTCAAACTTGGGTCGCCCACGTACAGCGGGATCAACGACTGCTCGGCTTCGACGAGTTCGATCGAGCCGAGACTTTGCTGCGCGCCTCGCAGGGCCTCGAGTTCCCAGCCTTGGACGTCGAGCTTGAGCAGCGATTTCCGCCGGCTCAGGTTCAGTTCCGCGGCCAGGTCATCGATGCGCACGACTTGTACCGACTCCTGACCCACGGCACGCGCGCGCGGCACGGACTGCAGCAGAGCGGGAGTCGCTTCCAGCAAGGAGCTGGAAACGGAGTTTTCGGCCACGAAAAGCTGCGACTGTTGCGCCTTGGCGCCCACGGCCTCGCGCCGACACGTCCAGCGCTTGTCGCGGCTTGCGACCCGAGTCAGGGTCTGAAACGCAGCGCTGGAAGGCTCGAACGAGAGCATGTACCCCTGGTAGCCGTTTTCTCGCAGTTTGGTGGCGTACTGACCAACATTGGCACCCGCGTCGATGACCAGATCGATGCCGTGGTGTTCGAGAATGCGCTGCCGCCTCAGGTTGGGGAAGTTCAATGCGTGGTAGTGCTGCACATCCAGGCCGGTACTGCGCAAAGCCTTGCGCACCCAATCCGCAAGGAATCCCAAAGGAGCCAACGCAGTGCTCGCCGCAGGTGGCGTCAAAGCGCCAGGATCGATCGCGCGGCTTGGTCGCGAGCGAGCTGGGCGGCGGAATTGACGGATTCCAAACCGCTATCGAAGGCTTGCCGGAGTTCGGGCGTGTACTGGGTCCGATCAAAGCCGTGCTGGCGGCGGAAATCGCGCAGGAAGTGATTGCGCTCGCGGTCGAAGGCGTCTTGACGCTCGACCCATTGCGCTAGGGCGCGCTCGAGCTGCTCGCGAGCAGTCGGCGCCACACCTTGAGGCCAGAGCGCCAAGAACGACTCGTGACCCGGCGGCGAAAGCCCCAGTTCGAGCGCTGCACCCGCTCCCAGACCGCAAGTGCCGCCGGCCGAACCTTCCTTGCGAGCTAGGCTAACTCCCGCGGCTTGCTTGGCGCGCGACTGGAACACGACTTCCTGCAACAGGCGGCAGGCATGCTCCATGCGGTCCATGGCTGCGCGTGACCTCGATCCGGGCCGCTAGCAGTGCTGTTCGAAAGCCGAAGTCAGATCCTTGGCGATGGTCGCCGGATCGCGGCCCTCGATGTCTTGACGCTGCAGCAGCTTGACCAACTTGCCGTCCTTCATCAGCGCGATCTGCGGCGAGCTGGGCCTGTAGGGAACCCAGTAGGAGCGCGCCTTTTGCGTGGCTTCCGTTTCCATGCCGGCAAAGACGGTGTAAACGTTGGCGGGCTTCTTGGCGGACATCAGCGCCAGGCGCAGTGCCGGACGGGCGCCGCCGGCCGCGCATCCGCACACGGAGTTCACGAAGATCAGGGTCGTGCCCGGCTTTTGCACGGCCGTGTCGACATCCTGGGCGGTCTTGAGCTCTTTGACGCCAAGGCGCGTGACTTCGTCACGCATAGGCTGGACCAATTCGGGGTCGTACATAGTGAAGCCATCTTAGCCCAACAGGCCCGCGCTCGGTACCCGCGAATCGACCTAGCGCCTCCCACAAGGAGCTCCGGCGCGGCGCCGGGCGTAGCCCGCGCTGGATGCTGCGACCCAAAAAGAGGATGGTTTGCACCCAAAGTGGGCAGCCCGCCCAGGAATTCGACCCGCTCCACGCGACCTTGTCCGTCCGCCTGCCGATTACCCTGTAGTCCGCCGTTCCACCCGCATGTCCTGGCAAGCTTGGTACACGCTCGCGATCACGCTGCTCACTTTGGGCTGCCTGGTGAAGGACGTGCTCGCCCCGTCCTACGTGATCGTGGCTGCAGCCATTGCGCTCTTGCTCGGCGGCGTGCTCACACCGGCCGAAACTTTTGCCGGCTTTGGAAATCCGGCGCCGATTACGGTTGCGGCCCTATATGTCCTCGCCCGTGCGGCGGAAAAGACCGGCCTCTTGCAGCCCGTGCTGGAGCGCCTGCTCGGCCGCGGCGGCGGCGGGCGTCTCGCCATGGCACGCTTGTTCGTGCCCTCGGCGGCCGCTTCGGCCTTCCTGAACAACACGCCCATCGTCGCCATGCTCATCCCGCAGGTGACGCGCTGGTGCGAGCGCACGCGCGAGTCCGCCGCGCGCTATCTCATGCCGCTGTCCTTTGCGGTCGTGCTTGGCGGCGTCATCACGACCATCGGAACATCGACGAACTTGGTGGTCTCGGGCTTGCTCGAACAAAGTGGGCAAGAACCCCTGGGCCTGTTCGAGATCACGCCTATCGGCTTGCCGGTAGCCATCGTAGGACTGGCGACCTTGATCTTGACCGTGCCTTGGTTGCAGCCCAAGCGCGCTACCCCAGGCGCCGACTTGGAACACAATCCACTCGAGTTCTCGGTGAGCATGAAAATCGTCGTCGGCGGCCCCTTGGACGGCAAGACGGTAGAGGCGGCTGGGCTGCGCAATTTGCAGGGGGTGTTTCTCGCCGGCATCGATCGCAACGGCGAATTGAACGCGCCGGTGGCGCCCGAATGGCGGCTGCTTGGCGGGGATCGATTGACCTTTGTCGGTCGCGCCGACATGGTCGTCGACTTGCAGTTGCGCCGCGGCCTGGAGTCCGCTGAAGCGCCGCACATGTCCCAATTGCAAACCGCGCGGCACCGCTTCTACCAAGCGGTTGTCGGGGCGGCGTCCTCGCTGGTGGGCAAGACCCTCAAGGAACTCGATTTTCGCGCGCGCTACCAAGCGGCCGTGATCGCGATCCATCGCTCGGGTCACCCGATCAACGCCAAGCTCGGCCAGGTCCGGTTGAAGCTCGGTGACACGTTGATTCTGCTCGCCGACCCCGACTTCCGCCAACGCTGGCGCGATCGCGGCGATTTCCTCATGGTCGCCGAAATGGGCGGCACGCCGCCGGCACTGACCAAGAAGGCCTGGATCGTGGGTCTGGTGGGTCTTGGAATCGTTGGTTTCGCTGGATCCGGCATGCTGCCGATTCTGCAGGCGGCGTTGGTGGGTGCGATCTTGCTGGTCGTGTGTGGCGTATTGACGCCTGCGGAAGCGCGCGAGTCGATCGACATGGACACGATCCTGGTGATAGCGGCCTCGTTCGCACTTGGAACCGCCGTGGAGAAGACGGGTCTAGCCGCGAGCCTCGCAGAATTGGCGCTCGGGGGCCCGGGAGGGGGGAGCCTCCTTGGAGCTGTCACAGGCCTCGTGCTAGTCACGGTCTTGCTGACGGAGTTCATTACGAACAACGCCGCTGCAGCGCTGATGTTTCCCATCTCCGTCGCCAGCGCAACCCAGCTGGGAGTCGACCCGCGGCCGTTCGCCATCGCCGTTGCCCTGTCAGCGTCCAATTCTTTCCTCACCCCGATCGGCTACCAGACCAACACCATGGTCTACGGTCCGGGCGGGTACCGGTTCACGGATTACTTCCGCGTTGGATTTCCCCTCACTATCGTCACGGTGACCACGGTCATTTGGCTCACCGTGCAGAGTAGCACGGCCTAGACCCAAGGCGAGAACTCCTGCGGGGCACTTGCGAGGACGCGCGCTAAGACTCTGGCGCGCGCAAGTGATCCGGCCACAGTCGATCACGTTCGTGCTCCATCTGGTGCTGCAACTCGAGCATGGCCGGCTTGTCGCCGGCCAGGCAAATGGACTCGAAACTGAGTTGGCACACGGCGCACACCGGGCGCGCGCCCTTGTAGCTCATGACGTCGACTGTCGGAGCCAGGACCACGTCTTCCAACCCGAAGGGCTCTGGATCGATCGGCGTTCCGTCCTCGTAGAACCCGAAGAAGCGCTTCACTTCAGCCGGGCTGCGCCGGCACAGGAAGCAATTGTCCGCGTCGCCGGAGCGGTCGAGCGCGGCGAAGTACTCGTGAAATCGTTCTTCCATGGCCATTACAGGAGCTCCCCGGCAGGAACACACTCCACCTCGAGCGGGCGCCCGGGCTTGTCGGTCAAACCGTACACCAGTTTGACGGGATCGGGACCGAACACCTGGCGCAAGTCGTCCAATTCCCGTTGCAGCAAGGTGGTCGGCACTTTGCCTTCGGGAATCACGATCGCGGCCACGGTCAAGCCGCGGCTGGTGCGTGCGATGGCGCGCACGAATGTCCCGGAATGTCGCGAGGCTTCGACCAACTCGTCGCCGACATCGTCGGCGGCCTGCGTGCGCAAGTGGGACAGCACCAGGTCCACGAGCGCCTCGTCCATTAAGCGTGGTATGTCGCTGGCGATGGCCGTCTTCCACACGTGTTCGCCGCGGCCGCTTTGAATCAGGGATCGGTTTGGTTGCAAGTGGCGGAAATGAAACTGCAGGAATCGGTCGCTGATGCGATAGGTCCCACGGCGCGAGCGCAGGGGATCGGGGTCGGTCAAACTCACCTCGCGCTCGACCAAGTGCAGTTCCCGCAGGACGTGCAGGTACTTGTTGGCCGTGGTCGAATCGACACCGGAGTCCACGGCAATGTCGTTCAGGCGTTGGGCGCCGCGCGCGGCAGCGCTCAAGATGGAGCTATAGGTCGCCGGGTTCGACAATTCGGAGCGCAACAAGAACTGAACTTCCTCGAACAGATAACCTTCCGGCCGCAGCAGATCGCGCTGCACGTTTTCGCGCAGGGATCGGGCATCGTCGAAGCGGCGCAGGTAGGCGGGCATGCCGCCTAATATCGAATAGGCCAGGACGCGATCGGCGACACTCCACTTGGGAAAGAACGCCAACGCATCCATCGGTT
The DNA here is from genome assembly GCA_021730845.1 of Planctomycetota bacterium. Taxonomy (GTDB): domain Bacteria; phylum Planctomycetota; class UBA1135; order UBA1135; genus JAKFYL01. Next base: position 13,429 of record JAKFYL010000222.1, read on the forward strand.
CGAGAGGATCGAGGCGGCGCTGGGCCGTGCGTCGGCCAAAGAGCGGCGATTTTTCCGCCAAGACCTCCTTTTCCATGAACGACACTTGGCTGCCGCACAGGACCAACAAAAGCGAGCTGTGCTTGCCGCGTGTGTCCCAGAAGCGTTGGATCTGGGAGGGCAGGCTTGGATTGGCCTCGCACAGATAGGGAAATTCGTCGAGGACCACGACCAAGCGTTCCTTGCCAGCGCGCTCGGATAGAAAACCCAAGGCCGCGGTCCAGTCCGGAAACTGAACGTCGCCGACGAGCGGGTCGCGCAGGGTCTCCAGACAGGTCGACTGGAAGGCGCGCAGGTTGTCGCGGTCCCGCAGCTGGGCGGCCAGGTAGTAGACCGCGCGCCGCGACTCGCAAAAGCGCTGCAGGAGTTCGGTCTTGCCTACGCGCCGGCGGCCGTAAAGCACAAACATCTCCGCCTTTCCCGACCCCGCGAGCTCTTCGAGGAATTCCAGTTCACGCAGCCTTCCGAGGAACATGTCGTCAGTATACGCGCAAGTATAATACGGTCAAGTATCTAATTCGGCGGCTCTCCCTGGCCCGCAGGCGGGTTTCCGGCCATTCTGGGAGGTCGAATTCCGGCCCCCCGCGCATGGTGATCCCGTTCCGAGCCTGCCCCAAGTCGCGATCGCGATGGATAGCGTAACCGTCACCTCCACGCACAGCGCGCTACCGCACGGCTCCCCGGCCCTTGGTTCGCGCGCCTTGGGGGCGCTTGGCGATCCGGCCATGGTGGTGCTCTTGGCGACCACTCTGGCTCTGCAGCTCTTCGCGTACTCCCTGCTCAAGGGTTACCCCAACGCCGACGCGGTCGAGTACCTCGATCGCGCGCAACTCTGGGTCAGCCGCGACTTGGGGCCCGCGGCAGGCACGTTGCGTTCCCTAGGGTTCTCGTCGCTGTTCGTGCCGCTGTTTCTTGCCGCGGAGCTGTTTGGGATCGAGGACCTGCGCCTTGTGCCCCACGCCGCGATCGGGTTTCAAATCTTCACCGGGCTTGCGTTGGTGTTTACCTGCGCGCGGCTGGGCCAGAAGCTCATCGGCCGGCGCGCGGGGCTGGTCGCCGGCTGGGCAGCGGCCCTGAATCCGTTCTTGGTTGCCTACAGCGTCAATCCGGTGTCCGGATTGATGTGCGCGCTCTTCGTCGCGCTTGCGTTCGAACGCGGCTTGTTCGCCAGCGACAACAAGTCCGCGCGCTCTACCGGCCTGCTGTTAGGACTCTCGATCCTGATGGCGATGCAGGCAATTCCAGTAGCTACGGCCAGCGCCGCGCTCTTGGCCCTGCGCAACGGACGCAATGGGCTGCGCGCGACGCTCTGGATGCTCGGTGGCTTCGCGCTCGGGCTGGGGCTGATCGTGATTCTGGACCGGGTGACCTACGGCGAGTGGGGCATCTCGATCAAGGGCTATTTTCTCAGCAATTTCGGCTCGGCGGTCACTCCTCTGTTGATGAAGCTTGGGCTGACGGACTGGGCGCGCCAGCTGTACCAAGCGTCCGTGGAAGTCTTGGGTGGGACTCAGGCGGCGGACGTCGGTCCCGAAGCCTTGCGGCGACTCCTGCCGCCGAGCTGGTACTTCAAGAACCTGCCGTCCTTCCTAGTCTGGCCGGTGCTGGCAGTGTCCGCCTTGGGGCTACTGCGCGCGCTCGTGCGACCGCGCTGGGCCAGCTCGATTCTGGTGGTAGTGCTGGCGCTCAACGTGGCCGTGCTCAGCGGCAAGGGCTCGAAGGAATTCCGCTTGTGGTTGCCGTTGATCCCTGCGACGGCCCCGTTGTTTGCCCTGGCTTACGACTCGTTCATGCGCGTTTGGAACGCCAGGTGGCCGCGCCTGCGCACTGGGATTGTCGTACTGGCGCTGGCTAGCTCCGTTCCCTTGGTCGCCATGGAGTTGAAGCAAGTCGAATGGCGCAAGCACGGCTCCTACTGGGACGCGGTGCGATGGATCGAAGACCACGGCATGACGGCGGGCAGCAGCGCGCGCGCCTTTTCGGCCTACGGATGGGCGGTGCACCTGCGCAGCTCTCCCAAGTTGCGCTTCCTGCGCCCGCCGATCGATGCGTGGCGCTTCGAGGACAAAGAGGCGACTTCGGATGCCCAGCGCGAGGCGCTGCTGCAGGTCTTGGGCAAATCCGACTGGTTCGTGACGCACTTGAGCGTCTTGCAGGCCGCGCCCAGTCTGACCCTGTGGACTAGCAAAGAAATGGCCGTGCGCGCCGTGTTCTACGACCAAGAGGAGAACAGCCACTTGGGCCCCGTGCTGGTCATGCAGAGAGCGGAGCCACAGGAGCGCGCGGCACGCATGCTCCAAGTCTGGCGCGACCGTGATCCGGCTGCCTACATGCGCGAGCACGCATTCGACCGGCCGGTACGATTCAGCAAGGACGGCAGCTCAGCGTTGCTCTTGGGCTGGGACTACCAGCGTTTGCCCGGCGGCTGGGGGTGGCTCACCTTGCATTGGCATTTCGAAACGGCGATCCCGCGGCTGTGGAAGATTCTCAATTACCTGTTCGAGCAAACCTCATGGACGTACTGGTACGACGACCATTATGTGGGCATGGGCATGCTCCCGGACGAGCTCATGCAAGCCGGGACGATCTTGGCAGAGGGACGTTTGGTCGTGCCCAGTGAGCGCGTGTTCATCCCTGGCGAACCATTCCGACCCGTGGGGGGCAACTTCCGCCGCGGGGAGCAGATACCTACTTTGTTGTGCGCCAAGATGGCGCTCATGAACGAGAATGACGAACAGGTGCACCTCATCCCTTCCTATCGCCCCGGCCAAGACGTGCCGCTGACGGAGCGCCTCAAGTTCCCCAACCTTTGGGATCCGCGCGGAGAGCGCGTGTGCCGCGATGGCGCGGTCGTGCTGGGCGGCATTCTTGTGCCGGTCGGACACGGGGCCTGGCACCCGGACGACGGCAGCGAAGTTCCGGAAGTGCGCATCCTCAAGTCGAAAAAGAAGCGCGCCCAGTTGTAGGTCCGGCAGCGCTTCGCGCGTTCATTCCGCGCCGGATGGCGGCGCTATCCAGGTCTTTGCTTGCGCTTGCCGCGCAGGACGACTTGGTACTCGTTGACCTCGAAGTTGGCCAGTTGCTCCACTCGCCCAACGCTCAACGCTTCCCAAGGAATGTCGCAAATGGTGCCATCACCTTCATCGACGAAGTGATGGTGTCGTTCGAGCTTG